>JAGTUW010000396.1 GCA_018224345.1 Bacteroidota bacterium | reverse complement strand
GCCCCACTTTTACAATCGCAGATCCATTGTTTCAGGGTTGTTGTTTCTTGCTGCCATATTTGTGCTCTTATTCGTGTTTTAGTGATTTCGTGGTTTTTTCTTTTGCAACTTTCAGACACAAAGACACGAGAAGCTTTTCGAAACGCTTATTATGGAATAAGCAGCGCTCTGAAACCTCTTCGTGCTTTTTATTCGTGATTTAGTGACTTTGTGGTTTTTTCCTAAGTGGTTTTTTCTTCGACAACGCCGAGTCACAAGCACCCCAGGACGAATAGCCTTTCGCAGGGCATTGAATTCCCGTATATTGATGTGATGTACACGACCGCAACACATTGAGTTCATGAAACACACGCGCAATTTCTGTATTATCGCACACATCGACCACGGGAAATCCACGCTGGCCGATCGCCTGCTGCAACGCACGGGCACGATTTCTGACCGGGACCTTCTGCAGAATCAGGTACTTGACGACATGGATCTCGAACAGGAACGCGGCATTACGATAAAGCTTCACGCAATACAGATGAAATACAGGCATACCGATGGAGAGGAATACACACTCAATCTGATTGATACGCCCGGACATGTGGATTTCTCCTATGAAGTTTCCCGTTCACTGAATGCCTGTGAAGGAGCGATTCTCGTGGTGGATGCCACGCAGGGCATAGAAGCGCAAACGATCAGCAATCTGTACCTTGCCATCGAGGCGGGACTGGAAATCATTCCCGTCGTCAACAAGGTCGACCTGGCAAGCGCAGAAGTGGAGAGAGTTACACAGGGCATTGTCGATCTGCTCGGTTGCAGTCCTGATGAAGTGATTCCGGCAAGCGCCAAGAATGGCATCGGAGTCGACGATATTTTCACGGCGGTGGTCGATCGTGTTCCCCCACCCAAAGGCGACACCGAAGCACCATTGCAGGCCCTGATTTTCGACTCTGTCTTCGATCCCTACCGTGGCGCTATCGTGTATATGCGCATAGTACAGGGAAAAATGCGCGAGAAAGAGAGAATCCGGTTTTTCGCCAACGGCAAGGAATTTGACATCGAAGAACTGGGTATTCTCAAAATGGGCAAACAGCGCACCGGCTCGCTCTCCGCCGGTGATGTCGGCTATCTGATCGCGGGAGTCAAGACCGTGGCCGATACGAATGTCGGTGACACGATCACGCATGCAAACGATCCCGCCCCCGCAGCGCTGCCCGGTTACAAGGAAGTCAAGCCCATGGTATTCAGCGGGCTCTACCCGACCGCAACCGAGGAGTTCGAGGAACTCCGCGAGGCGCTGTCGAAACTGCGCCTCAATGATTCGTCATTGATGTATGTGCCCGAGACCTCCGTCGCTCTCGGCTTCGGTTTCCGCGCAGGGTTTCTCGGCCTGCTGCATATGGAAATCGTGCAGGAGCGTCTCGAGCGCGAATTCGGCATGAGCATCATCAATACCGTGCCGAATGTGGAGTATATCGTTCAGTTGAAGGAAAGCGACGAACGCATGGTGGTCGACAATCCATCGGACCTCCCCCCCCCGGGCGAGATCGAGCATATCGAGGAACCGTTTATCAAGGCGCAGATCATTACACCGTCCGACTACATGGGTAATATCATGAAGCTGTGTATGGACCGACGCGGTGTGTATCTCAACACGACCTATATCGATCCGACACGCGCAGATGTGGAATTCGAGCTCCCTCTCTCGGAAATCATTTTCGATTTTTACGACAAACTCAAATCCGTTTCCCGGGGTTATGCATCCTTCGACTACGATTTCAAGGAGTACAGGGTATCGGAACTGGTCAAACTCGATATCCTGCTCAACGGGGAACCTGTCGATGCCCTCTCCAGCATCGTGCATCGCGCCAAGGCCTATGACTGGGGGAGGCGGCTCTGCCGGAAACTCAAAGAGTTGATCCCACGCCAGATGTTCGAGGTTGTTATCCAGGCCGCCATCGGTACAAAAGTCATCTCCCGCGACGTGGTCAAACCCTTGCGGAAAAACGTCACGGCGAAATGTTATGGCGGCGATATCTCGCGAAAACGTAAATTGCTCGAGAGGCAGAAGGAAGGGAAGAAACGGATGAAGCAGGTCGGCGCTGTCGAAGTGCCACAGGAAGCGTTTCTCGCCGTCCTTTCGATGGACGATTAGTCCAATTCTCCAGCGCCGCGTAACAGCGCCTCGAAAGCCTCGTGCACGTGTTCCAGTACTCCATCAATCATCGCTATTCCATTCGTCTTATCATCACAGGCGGTACGCCATGAAAAAATCGATCACGGAAACACTCAAATCCCTCGGCTTCGCCCTTGCTGCCGTCATCGTGCTCAACAGTTTTGTCCTTGCTTCCTTCCAGGTGCCGACGGGTTCGATGGAGAAAACCGTGATGGCGGGTGACTTCCTTTTTGTCAACAAGTTCATCTACGGTGGCACCACTCCGCCGACCATTCCGCTTGTCGGCATTTTTTTCGGCAAGGAGATCGAAATTCCCTATTTCCGGACACCCGGGTTCAGTGATGTCGAACGAGGGGACGTTATCGTGTTCATCTTCCCCGGTCATCGCGATGACGTCAAGGCCAGGGAATTTCAATACTATCTCAAACGCTGCGTTGCCGTTTCCGGCGACACACTGGAAGTTGTGGCAAAGGAAGTATTCGTCAACGGGATGCGCTATGAGAATCCCGAAGGAGTACAGTACTATAATGACCTGATGCCCGAGGAATACGCAGAACCGAAAATATTTCCGCCCGGAAAACCCTGGAACAAGGATTATTACGGCCCTCTGGTCATCCCGGGTGAAGGCGATATCATCCCGCTCAGTCTCGAAAACATCGCTGAATGGGTCACGTTTATCCGTCGTGAAGGACATACGGTCGAGGTTCGCGGAAACGATATTCTTATCGACGCTTCCCCTGTCACATCCTATACAGTGGAACGTGATTATGTCTTCGGCATGGGTGACAACCGCGACGACTCTCTCGACAGCCG
>JAGTUW010000395.1 GCA_018224345.1 Bacteroidota bacterium | reverse complement strand
GTTGTCCCGTTTATCGAAAGTATGGCATTCATTCCGACCTTGATTCCACGTCGCAAGTCTTCTTCGACGACATCGACACGAATTTCTCTTTCGTTGTTGCCAATCACGACCAACGCTTGTCCGGGCATGACATTCTGACCTGCCTCAGCGAAGCGGCGCAATACGATACCGTCAAAGGGCGCATGCTCCACCGCTTTTGCCCGGCGCGATTCCGCTTCCCTGAGGGCTGCATCTGCACTGTTGCAGGCCCGGCGGCTCGCATTGACCTGATCGGCCGGGACGGCGTTCCGTTCCAGCAGTCGCTCATCCGCCTCATGTCGTTGGCACCAGTAATCCCGCTCGGCACGCAATCGTTCGACATTGGCTTCAAGATCCGGAACGCTGAGGCGCACGAGTTCGGCACCTTTTCGCACGCGTTCACCATCGGTAGCGACGATCGATACGATACTGCCCTGAAGTTGGGAGAGAATCTGAATTTCCAGAGTCGCGTACACTTGACCGAGATAGTCGATACGTTCGGCGAGCGCGCGATATTCCGGAAGATCCGTTCGCACGGCCACCGGTGCCAGGGTCTGTTTTTCTTCTTCCGCCGCACACCCTCCGGTGAGGAGTGTTCCGGTAGTGAGAATTATTACTATAGCAGTCAGAGTCATAGCGTTCATTGATTTTTCTCTCCGGCAATCGTAAGTAAAACATCCCGGGTCAGCATCCCGGTAATGCGATAGTATTGAGTAGCGGCGCGGAGGGATTCATATTTCTGTCCCCGTTCCTGCAGCGCCAGATGCAGGAGCTCGGTTTCCTGTGTCATTAATTCGCTCAGTGGGATTCGCCCCGAAGCATGAAGTGTGCGTTGTGCCTCGACGAATTCCGCTTTTTGCCGGTATGCCTGTCGGCTGTGTCCCATCCGCGAGTACGCAGAGGACCACTGTTCCCTGGCAATTTCGCGTTCCGAGTGCACCCATTGTTCCGTCGCTTTGAGTTGCTGTTCCGCTGCGCGCAGTGTGGCCCTGCTGGCAGAAAGCGAGACAATGCGTCGTCCACCTTCAAGGAGCGGAAGTGAGAGGCGGAATCCGGCGATCCATTCCCCTGCCGGATCCCATGCGCTGCCGCCCGAACGATAGTTATAGAGAGCGAAGCCGGACACATCGGGGTAGAAGGACGCTGTGGCGAACGCAGCTTCCGCTTCTGCCTGCAACATGGTCGCATGAGCGCGTTGCCATTCGCTGTTTCTCTCCGTCGATCTTTCTCCAGACAGTTCCTTTCTCAGTTCAGGAGTGGAAAATTCCAGCGAAGTCACCTCGGCTTCGATGGGTGCGTCGAGTCCGAGCAATCGTCCGAGTCGCCACGCCAGGTCGCTGGCATTCTGTTGCAGATTGATACTGTCTGCGCGTAATATTTCGATGTGTGACTGCAGCAGAGCGGGCTGTGCCGGTGCTGTGCGTCCTTCATCGAGTTGTGCAAGCAGTTCATCCCGACGTTTCCGGAGATCGCTCAGTCGTGCCGAAAGCAGGGTGCGGCCGTCGTCGATCTCCGCGGTGCCGATATAGATGAGAAGGATCTGTTGGAGAAGGTCCATTCGTGCGGCATCACTGTTTGCTTCCGCCTGTCGCGCTCCCGCCTCCGCTGCGCGTGTACGGGTTATCGTCTTTCCACCTGTGAATATCGGCACACTGACCTGCACGTTGCTTTCGAATATGCGGTCATCGAGCGGCGGGAACACACCTTGTTGATGGATGGGAAGTACAATGAGCGGTTTTTCCGACCAGGAATAGGCGGCATTCAGCGAAATCTGCGGAAGATGCGCGCCTCGTGTTTCCCAGACGCGGAGGTCCGCCGCCTCTCGTTGTGCCTGCACGGCCTGCAGGGACGGATTTCCTTCTATCGCCCGATCAAGCGCTTCCGTCAGCGGCATGTTCTGTGCCATCGCCATCTGTATCGACAGCAGACCGGCAACAATCCACATCTGGCGGGACATTCGCACGTTCCACGGGTTCGGTCTCATGCACTCCCCCTCTGCGTTGCATCTGTTCTCCGGGTCATCATTTCACTCTTGTATGTAAGCGTTTACTTATTACTGTTGACAAAAAAAATCAGGTGGAGAGTATACGTTGCAGTGCCTTCCACATTGATACACCATCGTGTTCGAGATTATCGGTAAAGCGTTGCAGTCGCCATCGCGTGATGAGCATGCGGAGTGCACCGACAAAGATGGTTGTCAATTCGACGGCGGCGATATCATTGCGAATCGATCCTGCCTGTTGTCCCTGACGCATCATCCCGACAAAGGCATCGAAGTTCTGCTGCATCATAGAGCGCACCATATCGGCGAGCCTGTCTTCGTTCTGGAAAATTTCTTCCGAGAAGACAACATCCGCGAGATACGGTTTTTCGACAAAGGTGCGGACATGCGTCAGAAAGATGAATTCAAGCAACTCCATCGGTCCGGCATTGCGCTGGAGAGCCTCCCGGCGAACAACTTCCCCGTGTTCCCTGAACTGCTCAAGAATAGCGACGAGAATATCGACCTTGCTGCGGAAGTGACGATAAAGCGCCGCTTCCGTCACTCCGATCCGTGCCGACAGATTCTTGATTGTCAACTCCTGAATACTGCGCTCGGAAATCAGTTGCGTGGCCGCTTGAATAATTTCCATTTGTCGCGAGGTCAAATCCATGTTCCGCTCTTATAGTTAGTGAGCATTCACTTACCAAGATAGAAGAAATCAGTTCTCAAGTCAAGTGACCGGAAAAATATTTTTTTGCACAAAATATATCCTCTTGTTTGTGTGATATAATATTATAGATTTAGGGAGTGTGGTAACATCGACATAACATTTCAACGTATAAGCCCCCCAAACATGAGCACCACCATTCAGTTTCTTCGTGAACCGAAATATGAAGAGTCCGTCATCCTTTTTATTCTGACGCCGGCTGGCCTCTCGTATGATCCGGCCGATATAGGCAAAAACCTTTTCGGATCGGAGACATGGAGCCAGGAAAGCCTGCTGATCGATAGTCTGGCCCCCAAGCCGGGGTTCCGTTATTCCGATATCAGTTTTCATTGGTCGGATTTCCTTGACCTTGCCTTCCGGCATGTGGACCATGCGCTCTTCTTTGTGCCGCACAAACACACGTTCAAGGAAATTGTCAAGGAAAGCCTGCTTCACCAGAATCCGGATCTGTATTCTTTCTCGTTCCGGAAATTCACTTGTGAACACCGCAAACATGCAGTCACCAGCGATGGGCAGGAGCAGACGAACGCCGCCTCTGGCAAACACGATCCCGTCCCTCATGCAGCGTCCGGTAATACGGAAGAATTGACAAGCGACAGAAAGAACACAGTCCCTGAAGATGCTGCCGCCACACTGCCCGGGAATGGTGAGAAAAAAGGGGCGTCCTCCGCGGCGGAAAATCTCCGTGAAGCACGAAAGGTGCTGCATGCACTGCTCGATACAGGCTGGTCGGGGAACGCCGTGTCAAAACACACCGGTATTACCGCCATGACTATCAGCGGCATCAAAAACGGAAAATCATCGCAGATATCCTCTCGCGTGTATTCGGCGATCATGAACATGAAGAAGGATTCGGACGCGGGGCGGATCACACCGGCACAGCAGACAACAACATCCACACCGACATTGCAGGTGAAAGGATCAAAGGCGCAATCAGGCCACGTACCGCGACAGGCGGATTCGGCAAAGGAAACGACCGCCGTCCCTTCGAAGAAATCACAGCGACAAACAGCAACGCAGGAAACCGGTGAATTGCTTGAGAGCCGGTATATTGCCGTGGATGCGGAAAAACTCGAGGCACTGATCGACCATCTCAAAGATCTCTTTACCGAAGGACTTCATGGTCTGCAGGAAATCAAACGTCAACTCTCCCATCGAAGTCCATGACCGGTCGTTCCGCTTCCCGCCGGATTTCTCCCTTTCGGAAATCAATCCGGAAGCGTAAGTTGTCTGCATACGACAACTCCGGCATTCAATGCAGTGTATTTCGATTAACATAACCGGCGGACGATTCTTTCTGCTTCTGCTCGTGGCATTGATGGCTGCGACTGCCTGCGAACGTGAACGCATTGTGGATCCCGGTCCCGATACGACAGCGCCCCTGCCTCCGACAGGTCTGCTCATTGACAACGCACATGATGGCTTCATTCTGTTCAGCTGGTTGCGAAACACTGAAATCGATCTGCACGGCTACATTATCTACCGCGCCGAAGAAGCGGATTCGACAGTGTTCGTGGCGATCGACACAACGGCGGAGCAGTATTATTTCGATACGCAACGCAGCTACGATACCACATATTTTTATCGCATCACGGCCATCGATCGCAGCGGAAATGAAAGCAGCGCGCGCGAGACGGTCTCCGCACGTGCAGACAATCGCTACCCCCCCGACGCACCGGCAGTCCTCCATGTCAACGGCTTCAATGACGGAGCGCAACAACTGTTCCGCCTGTCCTGGTCTCTCGTCGACGAAGCCGATCTCGCCGGATACCGTGTGTACAAATCCGTTGCTCCCTTCGACGCCGCCTCTTCTTCATTACATTTGACCGACAGTGAGACGGCATTTATTGACGATCATGTTGCTGCGCAGACGGGACAGCGCTTTTTCTACGCTGTGACAGCAGTGGACCGGGCCGGCCTCGAAAGCCCGCTTACGCCTCTCGGCTCCGATTTCATTGCACAGCGTCCGATACAACTTTCTCCTGCCGACAATGGTACAGGACAATCATATCCTCTGCTGCGCTGGCTGCGCAGCTCCGATGCCGCCGCCTACCTGCTTACCGTCTCCCTTTCGGAACACACCGGAGACCTGTGGTCCGCCATCATCCGGCAAGGCGAACAAGACACGCTGACATTCCGTTACAAAGGCGCGGCATTGAACATCGGGAATACATATTATTGGAGGGTTTCCTCGATTACCAAAGCGGGCAACAAACCCAACGGTGTTTCCGAAGCCTGGCGTTTCCAGGTACAGAACTGATGCGCTCCGGCATGCAGACCTGCCCCCGTCACATCCCCATATTGCTTCTCTGTGTGCTTGTCACCACTGTTTCAATGCACGCACAGTATACTTCTCCCGCCACGCCGGACAGCACCTCGATCGCTGATGGCACGTCCTCTCCGGACAGCACGGACAACCTTTCCACACCGGCATCTTTGTCTTTCGGCTTTGAACGAAACATCAATACATTTCTCTGGGACATGGGAGGAAACTGGGATGTCGCAAGGAACGACTGGAGCTTCAGTGTCAATGAGCGTTTTCAGCGCACCTTGATCAGAACAGATCGCGGCACGGTGAAAGATGAACAGAACGTGAATGTAGCCATGAATTACGACGTGGATGAACAACTCGCGCTTGTCACAACCTTCTCTTCATTTATCTTCTCCGACAACCGCGCCCTTGCACTGAACGATCTTTCCTCCAACGAGCTGTTGGGAGGAGTTCACTGGCGCCCGCTCCCGACACTTTCCTTCATTCCCCAGGCGGGTGTGAGTTTCGATACACAGCAAGGGATTACCGATCGTGGCTTCGCGTACGCCCTGGACGCCGGTCTCATGGATTTCTCTATCGGGAACACTCTGGCACAGGCGGAATGGCATTCGTCCGCCGAATTCATCGATCCACGTTTTCAGCAGGAGCACCGGGGGACGGCCGACTTCCTCGCCCGCTTTGCCGATTCCGGTATCAATCATACGCAACTGCTGTTTCGTTCAATGCGACGTGAATTTTACCTGCCCTATGATTCCACACTCGAAGCCGATCGGGATATTGCCTTTCCGACGGAATCGCGGGACGAACGCATTGTTTCCCTGAGAAACACGCTGCAATACCGGATCGCCGATCCACTGCGTCTCCTCGCAAACGTCGAACTTTCTCAACGTGACATCGCACGGAAGCGGCCACATCGTAATTACGGAGAAGCTATTCCGTTTTTTGATGCCGATATCACGGAGTTCCGTCTCAACGGCAATATTCAATTCATGTTCGACAACAATGACGGTACAACCGGTCTTCTGCGGATCGAGCAGAGCGAACGTGACGAAGTGCATGAGATTATCGGTTTCGAGGGTGCGAATCCAACCATCTTCGCTCGCCAGCAATCTCTCGAACGCCAGAAAAACAACACTATCCGCCAGACCCAACTCGGACTGCTCTTTTCACAGGCACTGAGTACACGCGACACATTGTCATTTTCAGCTTCCACTGTGAAAATGCAATATGACGCCCCCAGTCCCGAGAATTTCGATGATCGTGACGAACTGTTCATTCTTGCCGGACTCCGTTGGTCGCATCGATTCAGTCCCCACTTTCGCGCAGCACTCATGGCCGATGTCAATCTCAGACATACGGTGTTCATCCTGGCCGAGCGCAGCGCAAACAATACATGGAATCGTGTGTTCCGTGTTTCCCCCGCAACGGAACTGCGCATTGGCACATCCTTCGTCAGCCGCAACAGCGCCGAAGTGGTTGCCAACTATACCGTCTATGATTTCGAAACGCAGGTCCAGTCGCAACGCAGCTTTTCCCTCCGTCAATTGACGCTCACCGATTCAACACTCCTGCGGCTGGGTGGATCGGTGTGGGCGGAGCTGCATTTTCATCTGCGTTTGTACGAACGGGGAGAATTGCGCTGGAGTGCCTTTACCATGCGTCCCCTGCAATTCTTCGACGAGCGCACTCTTTCTCTCTCGCTGCTCCGCCTGGGTGCACGCATCCGCGCCTCCATCGGCATACGGTACTATGAGCAACGCCGATATGGATACAGTGGCCGGGAAAGAGAACCTGCGGGAATATTATACAGCTACGGGCCGACGGCCGACCTGCGCCTGCGTCTCTCTACATCTACTCATGTGATGGCCGAAGGCTGGTATCAGCTCACATCCGAAAACAGCGGGCATCTCCGCTCGACGCCGAACATCGCACTGCGTGTTTTCTGGTATCCCTGAAACTCGATACTACCCGTTCCCGCTTCTGGAATCTGTGAGCTGGATTGCCTACTTTGCATATCCGATTGCTATGCAGCACGACAGGAGATCTCCATCTGAGTGAAGCGATATTGAAAAAGTCCATAAGCATTACGAGCACGCAGGCAAACATTCGACTTGTCGAGGCGTTCATTCTGGAGATTCATGATGCATTGCATCTGGATGATTCCGTACTGGACCGCATCATGATTTCCATTACCGAAGTCGTCAACAACGGCATTGTGCATGGAAACAAATTGGACGCCACAAAACACGTGCATATCGACTGCACGGGCTATGACGACCGTATCGATTTTCTGGTGCGCGACGAAGGTCAGGGCTTCCTCCCCGAGAAAATTCCCGACCCGCTCGATGAGAACAATCTCCTCAAGGAAGGCGGCCGCGGTGTGCTTATCATTCGCGCAATGATGGACGAAGTGGAATTCCGCAAAGGCACGGAGGGCATGGAAGTATTTTTGAGTATCCGCCGGTCGCCTGCCTCCACATGATATGATCACTCACTGAGAACACCGTATGTCGAATCGCCCGTATACTCCTGGTGATGAAGCCAGAATCATGACCATTCAACGCTATATCGCCGAGACAGAGCGCAATCACCCCGGCGCCACCGGAGAATTCTCCACACTCCTGCGCAACCTTGCGCTGGCCGCAAAAATTGTTTCTCGCGAAGTGCGGAGAGCCGGGCTGGTCGATATTCTCGGCCGTGCCTCGGTCACGAATGTACATGGTGAGGATGTACGAAAACTCGATGTCTTCGCCAACAGAATGATTATCAACGCCATGGAGAGTGGCGGACAACTCTGTGTCATGGCTTCCGAGGAGAATGAATCCATTATTCCCATTCCCGAAGAGTTTCCCTGCGGTCATTATGCCATGCTCTTCGATCCTCTCGACGGGTCTTCCAATATTGATGTCAACGTGACCATCGGGACGATTTTCTCGATTTATCGTCGTGTCTCAACAGAATGCCGCGGCACAGACGCCGATGTCGTCCAACCCGGCGACAAACAGATCGCAGCAGGTTACATCATGTACGGATCGAGTACGCTGATGGTCTTCACGACGGGTAATGGTGTGCAGGGCTTTACTCTTGACCCTACCATCGGATCGTTTCTTCTCTCGCACCCCGACATGAGGATTCCGGAACGCGGCAGATACTACAGCACGAATGAAGGAAACCGCCAGCTCTGGGATGAGGGCTTTCGTCGCTATATCGACTATCTGCAAACACCTGACCCGGAAGGGTCACGCCCGTACGGAGCACGTTATGTCGGGTCAATGATTGCCGATGTTCATCGTACATTGCTTTATGGGGGCATCTTCGCCTATCCGTCTGACCGCCGGAACCCGGATGGGAAGCTGCGCCTCATGTATGAAGCAAACCCGATGGCCTTCATCGTCGAGCAGGCAGGCGGCCGCGCCAGCGACGGTACCCGCCGACTCATGGAGATCACACCAAAAGATGTGCATCAACGCGTCCCTGTTGTCATGGGAAGCGTGAACGATGTGCAGGAAGCCGAAGCCTTCATTGCAGGAACACGATAACGGAAATTCCATGATTCTTTCTTACCATGTATCCTCTGTACTGACGCTGTTTCTGCTTCTGTTTGCCACTACGGCCATTGCACAGCGTGCAGCTGGTGACCGGGCAAATATCGACCCGACCGTTCTTGTCGATATGCCTGTCGCGGGTATTATTCCCACCACGGCTGGCGCAATCGATACGTACCTGTATCCCGATGGAGGACTCCTTGCCGGCTTCACCTATGGCCTCATGCCCAATCTGAATGTCGGTATCTCCTTCGGTGGCACACGCATCATCGGAAGTGGCGGCATCACATGGAATAACCTCCCGGGGATATCCGCCAGATACCGCATCACGGAAGAAACCTTACGCTATCCCGCAGTTGTTCTTGGATTCGATTCCCAGGGACATGACGGGTGGACTCCTTCGCTGAGACAGTACGTGATCAAGAGTCCAGGGTTTTTTGTGACCCTGAGTAAAAATTACCTGCTCCTGGGAACGGTCAGCTTCCACGGCGGCATGAATTACACGCTCGAACGCAACGATGACGACTTCGATCCGAATCTGTATCTCGGTGCCGAGAAATCGATTGGCCCCATCGTCTCCTGGCTCTTCGAATACAACTTCGCATTCGACAATGACCACAATAAGCGCGGATTCTGGAACGGATCGCTGGGCACCGGGTTTCGGGTTTCCACAAACATCGGTTTCAACGCAGACATTCTGTTCAAGAATCTTCTCACTTCGGACTTCGTGCATGACAAAATCATTCGCTCCGTCCGTATCCAGTACGTCCGTTATCTGTGATCACTCCTTCCCGGGCTCTCTGCCACTGGTCTTTGGCTACGTTCTGTTTTTTTTCAGGCAACAGGGTGCCACATTGCACCATCATTGTAGAGGGGGTGATACAGTGACTGTCTCCGAATGAGGTCACTCCGGGACGCCTTTTTTTTTGACGCCGCTTCCCATACATTGAATTGTGCTTCGAAATGTACATCATGCCTTTCGCGACATTGGATCTATTTACGGCATGAAATTTGTTCTACTTATAGAAGCACTAATTAGAACTGACGAGGTGTGTCATGAAACGGATTTCTACTTTACTTCTCGCACTTACTTCATTTGCCATCATGCTCGGAACCTCTGGCTGTTATACGCAGATTACGATGCGTGAGGATTATCCGCCGCAACACGAATACGAATACGCGGATTATTCGGAGACCTACGAGGACGACGGCAACATCATCACAAACAATTACTATTATGACGGAAATCGGCGCTCGGGTATGTACTTCAATTTTTACTACCCATTGCGCTTTGGCTCCGTCTGGTCGACATACTACGATCCATGGTACTATGACTGGCATTCACCATGGCACGGAGGCTATCACTCTTACTGGGATCCCTACTGGTATGGACCCTCCTGGCACTGGCATCGTCCGTATCATTACGGTTCTGCGTGGTGGGGAAGCCCTTACTATGGAAGCCCTTACTATGGCGGATCCAGTTATGCGGTACGTACCGACGGCACGCGAATCCGAACCAGCGGCAATACGCGCACACTTGATTCCCGTTCCCGTATAAATGGGGTGACACGAAGTTCCGCATCCCGGACCAGCGGCGTCACCCGCAGCGGAGTTGATGGAAATGTTCGTTCGACTCGCTCACGTACATCGACGGGGACATCCTTCGATCGGCTGAATTCACGTACGCAGGAAACAAACAGCAGCCGTTCGCGCAGGATTGACAATACAACCACACGGTCACGGTCGACCGAAAGCGCAACGTCTCGCTCCTCTACAGGAGGCAACCGTTCGACGGAGAGCACGCGCTCCCGCAGCAATTCCGGTTCCTCGCGTGAATCCACCGCGCCGTCACGCAGCAATTCCGGTTCCTCGCGTGAATCCACCGCGCCGTCACGCAGCAATTCCGGTTCATCCCGGCAATCCACCGCGCCATCCCGGGGCAGCAGCAGTAACAGATCCGGCTCTTCCCGGCCGTCGTACTCACCGCCCTCCCGAAGCAGCGGTGGCAGTTCCGGTACACGGAGCGGCGGATCATCATCCCGGGGGAGCTCACGTTCATCCGGTGGTGGCAGCAGCCGTTCGCGGTAATTTCGATTCAGTGAATAACGATCTTTCTCCCTTGAGTTTTTCCCCGAAGCGATGACAACATGACACACCTCATCGCTTCGGTCTATCTGGAGGACAATATGAAACGCGTGATGTTCATTCTTATACTCTTTTTCTTTTCATCCACAGCGGTATACGCACAAATCGTCGAGGACGCTCTGCGACTGACTCACAGCGGAAACCTGGTCAGCACACGCAGCGCCGGCATGGGGAATGCCTTCGTCGGTCTCGCGGATGATGCGTCCGCTCTGTATTGGAACCCCGCCGGACTTGGTCAGCTTCGCGTGCGGGAATTTTCCGTCGGTCTTTCAAATGTCGGAATGAACAATGATGCAAGTATGTTTGGTCAGACGTTCAACGGAAGCACGCGCGGTACATCGCTGACCAATCTCAATCTCGCAATCCCTTTTCCCGTCGCACGTGGAAGTTTCGTCTTTGCAGCAGGATACAATCGTCTGCTGGATTATCAGGGGACGATTCAGATGGATGTGTTCAATCCGCAAAGCTCCATCCAGGCTTCTCTGTTCAACAGCGACGAAGAATACGATTTTGCCTGGAATCTCGGACTCGAAGACACGCTCGTGCTCTCCTATATTGACGAAGGCCAGCCCGGCTGGTTTGCTATCCCCGTGGCAAATCGCGTACAGCAGACCATCGACCAGTTCGAACAGGGCAGTCTCAATCAGTGGAGTTTCGGGGGGAGCATCGAAGTCGCACACAATGCCATGGTCGGCCTCTCGCTCAACATCCTGAGCGGATCCTATCGCTATGACCGGCTCTTTTTGGAAGAAGACATCAACAATGTCTGGCAGGATGAAATTGTCGGCATCGACGATGTAACCCGGACCGATTTTCAGCTCCTCGAGCTCGAGGAATTCTGGGATCAGAATCTCTCCGGATGGAACATGCGTATCGGCTTTCTTTACAACATGAACGACAAAGCACGTTTCGGCATGTCGGTACAAACCGCACACATGATAGCCGTCAACGAGAACTACTCCAAAATAGGATACAGCAGGTTCTCGGATGCGAATCTCCGCTATGAGCTGAATGTTGACAACAACAACTACGACATCATCACTACACCGATTTACAGCTTCGGCGCTTCCTGGTCTCCGACCACCTTCGCAACTATCAGCGGAGATATTGAGCTGGTCGATTACACCGATATGGAGTTCGGCACGACAAACAATTTCGATGCCACGCCGCTGAACCGCGATATCCGCAGGCTGTTCCGTGCCACGAACAATTTCCGCGTCGGCGGTGAGTTCACCGTACCAAACACGGGCTTGTCGTTGCGTGCCGGTTTCGGATACCGCTACTCACCCTGGAAGGCCGATGAAGGACGCACCGATTATGATGTCAAAACGCTCTCCGCGGGTGTGGGATACATGTTTGAAAATAATTTCACACTTCACCTCGCATATACCATGTCAGACTTCGAGACGTTTTCCTACAATTACACCGATCCTGACATCGATGTGCCCGTAAGCGCCTTCCGTGTCGATCAGGAGATCAATATCTCCCGCCTTATGGTCGGTATCGTTTATCGTTTCTGAACAGCGGATGACCGGTATTTCCAGCCCCGTTGCGGTTTCCACAACGGGGCTTTTCGTCTTTCCCCGGAAATTCCTTCCCCTCCGCATTACAAAGTTCCTTTCCGATGCATTGTTTCGTAAACACATCTCGTATATATTTAACAGCTTGTAGATTTGTTCTTTATTCGTGGAGAAAAAAAACATGGCTATGATGACCAAATTGCGTGACAACGCACACGTTTTCATCATCGCGTTCGCGGTCATCTTCGTTGCATTCTGGGTGTTCAGTGATCTCGATCTCGGTTCGATTATGCAGGGATCGGCAAATGAAATTGGAACAATAGGCGATCGGTCTATTACCTACCAGGAATTTCAGGAGGTCGTCGAACGAGTCGCTCAACAGCGACAGGAAGAGGAGGGCGGAGATCTTTCCGAAACCGA
Organism: Bacteroidota bacterium; assembly: GCA_018224345.1. Lineage (GTDB taxonomy): Bacteria > Bacteroidota > Ignavibacteria > SZUA-365 > SZUA-365 > SZUA-365. Next base: position 2,871 of record JAGTUW010000395.1, on the reverse strand, counting down.
TTACATGCAGATACGTGAGCAGGTGTGGAACGATTTCGTCACACAGGCAATCGTGGAGCAGGCAATACATGACTTCGGTATTTCGGTTGCCGATGAAGAAATCACCGACTGGGTGTTCGGCGACGATCCGCCACAACTGCTCGCGCAGTATTTCGTGGATTCGACCGGACAGTTCAATCGTGATCTCTATCTCCAGTTCCTCAACAATCCGGGTCCCGAAAATCAGGAAGCGCTCATCTCAATCGAGTCGCAACTCCGTTCGGAATTGTTGCGGTCCAAATTGACGAATGTGCTGACCTCCGCCGTGATCGTTCCGGAAGGCCGTATACGATCGAAATTCATTGATGAGAATGTAGACTTCGTCACCAGCTATGTGCTGTTCGACCCTCGCGTTTTCGCGGCGAACGACACGGCCGCCCCGACAGAGGAGGAATACGCCCGTTACTACGAGAAGAACAAGGACCGCTTCAAAACCGAGGATATGCGTACGCTCAAGTTCGTCATGTTCAATGAAGTCCCGTCCAAAGGAGATACCGCCGCAATCGTCAACGAACTCAGTACTCTTCGGGAGCTGGCAGAGACGGGGACGGACTTTCTCGAGTTGGTCGAGTCCAATTCCACCGAACCTTATGACCCGGAGCGCTGGCTCTCACGCGGCGAGGTCTCGCCTGAGGTCGCTACTCAGGTGTTTTCCGAGCCTGTAGGCTCGATCGTTGGTCCATTGCCAACCGAAATCGGCCTTTCTCTCTACAAGATTATCGATGAACGGCAGTCCGACGACATGCTGTATCATGCCTCTCACATTCTCCTCCGTACCGATGGAGGCGAAGATGAGAATGAACAGAAGCGCATGGCTGAAGAGGTGCTGGCCAAAGCCCGCGCGGGTGAAAACTTCGCCAGGCTTGCAGCCACATACTCGGAGGAACCCGGTGCAGCCGAACGTGGTGGGGACCTCTCCTGGTTTGGCAAGGATCGGATGGTGAAAGAATTTGAAGATGCGGTGTTCGGATCGCGTCCCGGCGAAATCAAGGGACCGGTGAAAACACAATTCGGCTACCATGTCATCAAGGTTCATGACCGCTCCGCACGCGAGCTCAAGCTCGCTGAAATCCGCCTCACTATCAGGGCAGGTTCGGGAACACGCGACAACGTGTTCGAGCGCGCTCGCGATTTCGCCTATTTCGCCTCAGAAAACGGCTTCGAGGCCGAGGCTGCATCGCAAAATCTCGACGTGCAGGAGACTCCGGAATTCGCGAAGCAGGCAGGTTCATATATCCCGAACATCGGAACGAACCCCGCATTGGTCAAATTCGCATTCGAGAATTCCGTCGGTACAATCAGTGACGTTCATCGCGCCAGTGGTGGCTACGTCGTTGCAATGATTTCTGACCGCCGTTCTGCAGGCTATCGTCCTCTGGAGGAAGTCCGTGAACAAATCACTCCACAGGTGATCTTCGAACGGCAGAATCAGAATACGCTCAACAAGGCGAGAGAACTCGCGGGCAACAACTCCTCACTCGAACAAATTGCCGCAGCCAACCCGAATCTCTCCGTGACTACGACCCCACCGTTCCGCCTTCAGACCGGCATCCCGAATGTCGGCGCCGACCAGGCGTACATCGGGCGACTTCTCCGGCTCGATGTCGGTGAGACGACCAAACCGTTCCGCGGCCAGCGCGGCATTTTCATTGCCCGCCTGGACAACAGATCCGATCTGGACGAAAATGCCTATGAAAGTAAAAAACCGGAAATTCGTCAACAGTTGCTTTCGTCGATGCAAAATGATTTCATTCAGTCCTGGCTTGAACAGCGACGTGATGAAATCAACATCACCGATAATCGCGACAGATTCTATCGCTGATGCATACATGAGATTTGGATCGTAACAGTTGGAGCGAAGAAAGACGGCTTCAAATAAATAATCGAGATTCAACATGACACACCCCCGATGGCAGCATTTTTCTACTGTGCTCCTTCGGGGGTGTCTGTTTTTCCTGCTTACGGTGACCGTCACCGCACAGCGGGACGGACACAGCCTCGCGTTCTCCGCCGGGTTCACTGATCGCGGCCGCATCTTCCCTTACCCTCAATCTCCCGATCCTGCACAACGGTTGCACAGCGAGGACCTGAGCGCCGCCTGGAGCACCGCGCTGTCCTGGAGATACCACTTCGTTCCATCTGTCGCATTGAATGTGCGCGGAGATTTCGTTTCTGCCAGTGATGAGGAAACAGATCAGGTCGGAAGCAGACATGTCAGAGGATTTCGCTTCCTGCTGGTTGAAAGCAGTATTCTCTTTTCACTGCCATTCTCCACTGATCGATTCGACTCCTATATAGGCGGTGGCGCGGGTGTGTACACGGGCAGACGGGTCTACTCAATCGCAGGAATCGAAGCCCGGCATGTCTCCGCCGATCCGGCTGTCGGGATTCAAGTACTCATCGGCGCGGAATACCTGCTCTCCGATTCCTTTGGCCTTCGCCTCGAAGTTGTGTTCCGGGATCCACAGATCGGAGTGGAAAACCGCTTTCCCCAATCCTCCGTTTTCTCCGGTGGGATCGAATATCCATTGCAGACAGAGCCATTCCGCTCCAGCATCAATCTCAACGGAAACGCCTATACGCTCGGAGTATGCTACCTGTTCTGATCTTCCCTGCGTGCCCTTCTGAGTGATGGAGGCGCCCCTGCACCTACATGGATTCCGGTGCATTGATCCCGATTATCGCGAAACCATTGCGCAGCACCTGCTTCGTTGCCCGGCAAAGGGAAAGGCGCGTTGCACTCAACGCTCCGTCCTCAGTGACGACCCGACAATCATGATAAAATTTGTGAAAGGCTGTCGCACAGGTATGAAGATACGTGCAGAGATGCTG
>JAGTUW010000394.1 GCA_018224345.1 Bacteroidota bacterium | reverse complement strand
TCAACATCAGCATCCTCGAGAGAAATTCCCTCCTGCTCTACCATACTGTCGCGCAGGAACATCCACTTTACTGTGGAACGGGCTTCGGGAAGGCGGGATTCGCGGTATTTCTCCATATCCAGATCCGCAGGAAATTCCTTGCCCGGCAATCGTTCTTTTTCCTGTTTCTGGACTTCCTCGAGCATATTGTCGACCAGAGATTCCGGAACAACGAAATCGTTGCGTTTGATGATTTCCTGAACCAGATCCTGTTCAAGTTGTTGATCGTAACGTTTTTTCCAGGCATTCCCGATTCCATCCCGCAGGAAGGTCCGGAATTCCTCTACGGTTGTCGCCTTGCCTTCACTGATTTCCTTGACAAAATCATCGTCGACTTCCGGAAGAGTAACTCGTTCAATGCTCTTTACCTTGATGAAGGCATGCTCGGTATGTTCATGGTCGCCATGCGTATGCGTCAGCTCGACCTTTTTTTCCTCTCCCACTTTCATGTTCAGCAACTCAGCGACAAGGTCTCTGTTGACTTCTTCGTCATCGAGTTCCACTTGCAGGTTCTCATTCCGTTTTTCCGGAATCGGGTTGCCGTCTGCGTCGAGCATCTGAATATCAACCGTCACCAGAGTCTCTTCATCCTCGGCTTTCTCTACCGGTTCCAGCGAACGACGCAATTTACGGAAGTGCTGAATCTGATCGTCGATTTCATCCTCGGTGACTGTATGGACGAGCCGCTCGAGTTGAACACCGAGATAGTCACTGGCCACAACATCCGGCTCGGTTTCATACGAGACCTTCATCGTCAAATCTTCACCCGGCTCATATGTCAGTTCGTGCAGCACGGGTTGGCCTATCGGCTTGATATCCCGTTCCTCGAGCGCATCACGGAAAAAATCGTTGGACAGTTTTTCTATGACCTGATACTCGATTTCCTTGCCGAAGCGCTTCTTGATGATCTGCAACGGCACGCGTCCACGACGGAAACCGGGAATCACGATCTTTTTCGCCTCTTCACGATATGCCTTTTCGAAATGTGGCTGCAGCTCTTCGTTCGGGACATTGATCTCGATTTCATGCGTCACGTCGTTCTTGCTGTTGATCAATACTTGCAATGTGATTCCTCTGGAAAAGATGAATGAATACTCGTGCGAATGGGGGGACTCGAACCCCCACGGGACTGTGCCCACCAGATCCTAAGTCTGGCGCGTATGCCAATTTCGCCACATTCGCGTGTGCCGGTGACTCGTTTCGTGACTGTCGATTGCAGCAACACACCGCGTGCTGGTCGCGCGTCAATCCGCGGGCGATTGCACACCAATTGCGATTGCGCACCAATGCTGACGAACTCCAAACGAGAGTCACCGCTTCAAACAGGCTGGATCTTCAGTCCGGCATGTTTGACTGACACGCCTGAACCCGTTGCGATCGGATCAGACGAATCAAGGTAAAATACGGGATTTTCGGGTGCAGACAAAAACAGGAAAGAATTCGTAAGGACAGCAGGATCGAATATTTTTGTCCGCACGATTTTTGCACTGCTCAGTGCGCTCACCACAAAAGGGCGCGCTTCTGTCTTGGCATGCTCCTTCGTTATCTGCCTGAACCTGCGAGCAGGACTGACACCCACCCGCAATTATCGCAAGTCTCCCCTCAGAAAAAGGTACTGAAAGGAACATCGTGACCGGCGGCGCTCACCTTGACCGGCGGCGCTCACCTTGACCGGCGGCGCTCACCTTGACCGGCGACGCTCACCTTGACCGGCGACGCTCACCTTGACCGGCGGCGCTCACCTTGACCGGCGGCGCTCACCTTGACCGGCGGCGCTCACGCTGACCGGGGTGTATGTCACAACCTGCCTGGCTGTCTCAGCGTTGCATGTCGGCGAAAAACTCGACATGGCCGCAGCTCCGGCATACCCAGAGATCGAAATACTCGCGGTTGACGAGCAGTTCGCCGACACCACCGAGCACGCCGAAACGCATCCCCTCGTGAAAGCGTTTTCTGCCCGCGAAGACCATGTCCGATTTGCAACGCAGGCAATCGAATGCTGCGTCCACCGTTTCAACTTGCTCCGGCACTACAGGATCGAATCCTCTGCGAACCCGCTCTTCGTTTGCCATTTCAATTACCTCCGGACGGTACGCATGCGCATCCACTGTCAGCAATTCCTGCAGTTGATCATCCGAAAGTGAAGCAATACGTTTGCGAATTTCGTCATCCATTATGCACCCATCCACTTGTAATGAACAATATGTGCCGCACTTCCGGCAGCAAGACGCAGCGGTCACATCTACCGGTTCAATATACATACCTGCCGGTATACATCTCACACACGGCTGTCCATCACAGCACATTCACCCATCGGGTGAAACTCCATCTCTGTGCAACCGGGACACCATACCCGCCATGAACGACGCCTGCCGTGCACGACCTCGCTGGTGTGCGAGGCGGAAGTGATCAGCGCCGGACGAGAACGGGTGTGTATTGCCGGCCGGCGGACGTGTCGACAAGCAGACCGTAAAGCCCGGACGGGAGGGCAGCAGTCGATATCCGGAGACTGTACCATCCCGTGATATGTTGTTTCCCGGCCTGCACCGTGCGAATGACTCGTCCGAGGGCGTCCGTCAGCATGACACGCACGACAGAAGGCCTGTGCACATGGTATCGCAATGTCACGACGTCGTCGCAGGGTGACGGGTAGACCTGCAGCACCGGCCTCGCCGGCAGGCGCTCCGGCCGCACACCCAGCACAGTCGCCTCATCACAGATGCAGTGTCTGTTTGCGATCAGCAGCGTCCCGAAGCGGGAGCTGTCGGCATAAATCCGATCTGCGCAGATTTCCGCACCATCAGGAACGGTGATTTTCGTCGCTGCATCGAGAATGATATCCCCGCGCTGCGCCGTCAGAACAGATGGAAACAGGAGAAATACGATCAGCAGCATCGTTTTCATTGTGCCGCCCCCCTCTCGTCCGAACGGGACAATTGTCGCAAATCCTGTCCTTCCGATTCCGGGACCGGAGTGTTCTTTTCAAGAGCGTCGATTCTCGCATGCAGTTGCTCCAGAGTATTCATTTCCTTCTCAACCCGCTGCAGTTGCGTACGCAGCGCGTCGATCTCTTCCTGAGCCGCCCGGAGATGGCCGGTGAGATCTGTCACTGCCGCACGGGCTTCATCGAGATGTTCGGTTCTCTGTTCCAACGCCTGCACGGCGATGCAGAGAACACCGATCATGTCGACGGTAATCAGAACAGTATCGTTCCCGATCGCGCCGATACCGTCATGACCGAACGCGGCGAACCACTCCTGCGCCATCGGACCGTAGTGCCGTTGCGTGTTCCCGATATAGTTCCACGTTCCGAGCCGCAGTCCGCGGAAACTGTTCAGCACGGATTCACTGTCTGTAGCCAGAAAGTTCTCCTTCTTTGTCGAATCCGAAAATGCGCCCCAGCTATGCGAATTCGGCAACAGGATGGCCTGGGTCGTGCAATCCGCATTCGTGAACAATGAGTATCCCCCTGCGAAACGACTGATGAACACCTGGGGGCCGAAAGCATCAAAATCAATGGCAGTACTGTTGTCACCTATCATGAATGCTCCCTGCTGGCCGTTCGTGTTCATATGATTGCCCAGTGCCGTCGACCGATATCCCGTCGCACTGACATTGACACCGATCGCGACCGCCCCCTCCTCGGTTGCACGGGCATTTCTGCCGAGGGCGAACGAGGAGTGTCCGGTTGAAGACACCTCAAACCCCATCGCGACCGCGCATGTACCCCCGGCAATGCTCTGATATCCCATTGCCAGGGAATTAGAGCCGGAGGCTTCGGACTGTGCACCCATACTCACACTGTTCTGTCCGGATGCGATAGTCGATGCGCCGATTGTGAACGCATTCAGTCCGCTCGATTCACAGGCGCTGCCGAATGCCACGGATTCCGATCCTGATGCGACATTCCCTCTGCCCATAGAGAAGGCCGTCCTTCCGGTGGAACGGCATCCGTGGCCCAGTGCGACGGCATTATCCTCGATCGCAGAACATCGAAATCCCATGGCCACACTCCCGGCTCCGCCTGCGAGGACGTCATTCCCTGCCGCGAAGGAGTACCTCCCCTGATTGGACGCATCCCATTCCGTTGAAGACACCGTTCCGGCGCGGAAGGAAGCCATGCCTGGATACCACATCATGCGTGTACCCGGACCTTCCATGGGAATCGTCCCTGCGCTCATCTTGCCTGTTGCGAGCAGTCCGTCGACTCCCGCGATGGTGACCGCACCCGCATCCGCTATGATGGTTCGTCCTTCCCCGGCTCCACCCTGGTTGTAGGCGTCATTCAAGGTGTTGCCCGCTCCCGCGGAGAGTTCCTCCCACCGTGCGAAGCCACGTGCGTCCGATGTAAGAACTCTGCCTGCTCCCGGATTTCCGCCAGTGATCAGCATCCGGCCTTCCACATGGAGTTCCGCATCCGGCCTGTCCGTCCCGATGCCCACTTTGTCTCTCACATACAGACGGCCGTGAAACGCGCCGGCGAGTCCCGTCGGAGAGCGAGATATCCCGAGTACGCCGATATTGCTGCCGCTGCCCGATTCCGCAATTCCTGTCAGTCCGATTCCTTCGCGTGCTGCAGTGCTCGCTGTCAGTCCGTCTTCCGTGCCGCCCTCGATCAGCAGTCGTGTCCCGCTCTGGAAATCCGGGTATCCGGCATGTCCATCTCCACGGACGGTAAAGAGAATGTCACCGTTCCCGTTTCGCACAGTGAACCCCGAGCTTACGGTATTGTCCGGCAGATCACAGGTGATATCCTGCGCCTGCAGCCCGGTCGCAAGAAACAACATGGCGATGATAGATGCACACAGTTGCCACTTCATTTCGTCCTCCTTTTCATCATAATACAAGCCGACATACTGTAATTAAGCCGGCAGGATCATGCATCAGATGAATTGACTTTCAGGGAAGAAAATACACCACGTAATGCGGCATGTCTCCGACGCTGTCACCTGAACGTATCGATCCGGGGTATGTCGTTTCCCTGAAAGTACATGGAAGCTCCGACAATATCAACCATAAACGACCACCTTATTTCATACAATGCCACTCCGTTTTATCCGCTTTGCATCCTCCGCAGCCACTGCGCCGATCATTCCCCTCATTTCCCTTACTCTTAACTCTTAACTCTTTACTCTTAACTCTTAACTCTTTACTCTTAACTCTTTACTCTTAACTCTTTACTCTTAACTCTTAACTCTTT
>JAGTUW010000393.1 GCA_018224345.1 Bacteroidota bacterium | reverse complement strand
TTGCATCTGCAGCTTCGCGTTCCGGGAGAAGAAGCGCTGCACCTGCGCATCAGCGACATGCTCGGACGTGAAATCCGTCTGCATCGCCTCGCAGCTACCACTCCGTACTGGACCTGGGATCTGACCGACGCCACAGGCGCACGCGTGTCTCCCGGTCTTTACATCGTTTCTGTTCGTACCGGGGAAGTGCGGCTGACACGGAAGGTGGTGGTCAGATGATGGCGAAGTGAGCAGGGAATGAAGTGCGAGAAAGCACGGAATGCGAGAAACCACCCCGCTGTCGCTTCGCTCCTCCGGGGCACAGGCAGAGGACACAGAGGTGTTATTATCCTCGAATAACGGAGGGCGGACATTCCTGTCCGCCCTTGTTTCCGGACCTCACCCTAAGGGAGGAGGCTGGCCTGAATGTCAGCGTGAGGAAGTTTTCTTTTTCAGATCCTGCAATTTCAGTTCGAGGAGAGCGAGCAATGCTTCGACTTCTTTTTTCGCGCGAACGTGAAACGTGATCCACTTCATTTTTGTCGAGGAGGTGAAATGGTCGAATGCCTTGCGAAGGCCGGGCGTCAGTTCCTTGATCGCACGATACCGCTCCTCCTCCTCGAGCGGGATGGAGAGTGTGACGGTGAAAAATCCGCGGTAGAAGTGCAGGACGCAGAGGACGCGGGAACGGTACGAGCCGCGGTAGCCCCAGCCCGTGTCGTTTTCATACCAGTGCATGGCCCAGTTGATGCGTTCTTCCATTAGCTCGAGCTGATGCTCGAAGCGTTTGAGTTCGGCGGAAGGGACGACACCGAGCAGCAGGTCGATCTCCGGACGGGTAGGGGGATGCTTAAAGTCGTTGAAGGGCAGTCTCGGCATCCCCTGGGCGCTTCGCTCTTCATCCCGTGAATCGGGAGCGGGAGAAGCGGAATCGCGAACGTGACGTTCCCGACTTTCCTCCTCATCATGCTCGTTGATCACCGGGTGAGCTCCTTGCCGGTGATAAGGTGGTACGACTCGAGATACTTCTCCGTCGTCTTCGCGATCACTTCCTCCGGCAGCGAAGGTGCGGGAGGCGACTTGTCCCACTGAACCGATTCGAGATAGTCACGAACGAATTGCTTGTCGAAGCTGGGTTGGCTGCGCCCGGGTTGATAGTCCTGCATCGGCCAGAATCGAGAGGAATCCGGTGTGAGCGCCTCATCGATCAGAATCAGTTCGCCGTCGTCGGCGATACCGAATTCGAATTTCGTATCCGCGATGATAATTCCGCGCTGTCTGGCGAAATCTCTTGCGAAGGTATAGAGAGCGATGCTTGCGTCACGGACCTTTTCCGCCGTTTCGCGTCCGACGATGCTGGCGGCAGCATTGAAATCGATGTTTTCGTCATGGCCTTCCTCGGCTTTCGTCGACGGGGTGAACAACGGTTCATCGAGCTGCGAGCCATCGACCAATCCTTCCGGCAGCGGGATGCCACAGACGGATTGTGTGTTACGATACTCCTTCAGTCCCGATCCTGTCAGATAGCCACGCACGACGCATTCGATGGCGAGCGGGCGTGTTTTTCTCACCAGCATGCCGCGTCCGCTGATCACGTTCGCGTGGGGGACACAGGCTTCAGGTAAATCATCGACATCGGTGGTGATATAGTGGTTGTTGATGAGATGCGCGGTTTGTTCGAACCAGAATTTGGAGAGCATCGTCAGCACGATGCCTTTCATCGGGATCGGATCCGGCAGGACGACATCGAACGCAGAGAGGCGGTCGGTTGCGACAATCAACAGGGTCTCGTCCAGATCATAGACGTCCCGCACCTTGCCACGGCGAAAAAGGGAGAGTCCCTCAAAGGATGTTTGGGAAATCGCTTGCATGTGTATCCTCCAGCGGATTGTTGGGACGGAGAATGTGAAAAAAAGCAAATCCCTCGCTATTGAGGGATTTGATTGCTGCGCGCCCGCAGGGACTCGAACCCCGAACCTCCTGATCCGTAGTCAGGTGCTCTATCCAATTAAGCTACGGGCGCGTCTATGTCCGACTCCAAAAATATAAAGAGTGTGTTAGAAAAGCAAGGGAGGCGAAAAAGTATGCGGGCGGTGCAGTCGGAGCCCCGGGTAACCTCTGCCGTTCCTTTGATTTCATCTCCTCACGTACCCGAATATTCATCAAATGTTCATCATGAAACGCCACGCGGTGGCAAAGGCATGAGCAGGTGACTGTTGCCCGCTTCCCCCCGGCATTGTATCTCAACATCTTCCGTCGTATGTTTTAGATCCCACGTTACTGTAACAATCTCGACACAATTACCGATGGAACAAAGCCATACAGAAGAGCTCAATGACCTGATGCGTCGCAGACGCGAGGAGCACGAGGAACTGCTCGCACGGGGTATGCAACCCTATGCGTATGAATTCGAGGTGGATGCGGAGGCCGCCACATTGCTCGCAGAGTTCGCCGACGAGGCACCGCAACGTACCGTGTCGCTTGCCGGACGCATCATGACGATGCGCCGCATGGGCAAGGCCTCATTTGCACATATCATGGATCATACGGGAAGAATTCAGATCTATGTCAAGCGTGACGATGTCGGAGATGAGAATTATGCCGCGGTGAAGCTGCTCGATATCGGGGACATCATCGGCATCCGCGGGTTCATATTTCGGACACGGACAGGAGAAATCTCTATTCATGTGAAGGAGTTGACTCTGCTGGCGAAGTCGTTGCGCCCCCTGCCCGTACCGAAGGAAAAAACAGACGAACAGGGCAACAAGGTGGTGTATGATCAGTTTACCGACAAAGAGCTCCGTTATCGCAAACGGTCGCTGGATCTCATCCTCAATCCTTCGGTCAAGGAGACGTTCATCAAGAGGTCGCGTCTGATTCGCGCCATGCGTGCCTTCCTCGACAGTAGAGGGTATATCGAGGTCGAAACCCCGGTGCTGCAACCGCTGTATGGTGGCGCCGCTGCGCGTCCGTTCGTGACACATCACAACGCATTGGATATGCGGCTCTATCTGCGTATCGCCGACGAGCTCTATCTCAAACGGCTGATTGTCGGCGGGTTTCATGGTGTCTATGAAATCAGCAAGGATTTCCGCAACGAGGGGATGGACCGCAACCACAACCCTGAGTTCACGATGATGGAATTGTATGTCGCATACAAGGATTATCGCTGGATGATGGACCTTGTCGAGGAGATGCTTTTCGTGATCAACCGGGCGGTCAACGACAGTCATTGCGCGGTTGTCGGGGGACAGGAGATTGATTTTTCTCCGCCCTACAGGAGGGTGAGCATGTTCGATGCCATCGCCGAACACACCGGAGAACAGTTACGCGGCCTTGACGAGCAGGGATTGCGCAGCGTCGCAGCGCGCCTCGGCGTGGAGTTGGAGAACAGTGTGGGAGCGGGAAAGATCATCGACGAAATTTTTTCCGAACGTGTGGAACATCTCCTCATTCAACCGACCTTCATTACCGATTACCCGCTGGAACTCTCGCCTCTCGCGAAAAAGCATCGTACGGAGGAAGGACTGGTGGAGCGTTTTGAACTTTACATCAACGGGCAGGAAATCGCCAATGCCTTTTCCGAGCTCAACGATCCGATCGATCAGAAAGAGCGTTTTCTCGAACAGGCCAATCTGCGCGAACGCGGGGATGACGAGGCGATGACGTTTGACGAGGATTATATCGAGACGCTGGAATACGGCATGCCTCCGACCGCAGGACTGGGCATCGGGATCGATCGGTTGACCATGTTGCTTACCGGTGCGGAATCCATCCGCGATGTCATTCTCTTTCCGACCATGCGTCCGGATAAATAGCAGCAGGATTTCACCCCAATATCAGTTGAAACAAGAAAGTATGTCTTTTCTCGATACATTGAATCAGGTACAGCGCGAGGCAGTAGAAACTGTTGAAGGTCCGGTGATGATCGTCGCCGGGGCGGGCAGCGGAAAAACGCGTGTTCTCACATATCGTATCGCCTATTTGCTCCAGGAGGGCATTCCCGCGCACAACATTCTCGCCTTGACCTTCACCAACAAGGCAGCACGCGAAATGCGCGAGCGTATCGGCACCGTGGTCCCGGGTGAGGCGGCACAGCGGATATGGATGGGCACCTTTCATTCGACCTTTGCCCGCCTCATGCGGCGGGATGCCGATCGTATCGGCTTTCACAGAAATTTTTCCATTTATGATGCGGAAGATTCCCTCGGTGTCATACGCAACATCATGGGTGACCTGGGGATCAATGCCCAACAGGTTGCCCCTGCCGCATTGCGTCGTGCCATAAGCAGCGCGAAAAACCGCATGGTGTCTCCAGCTGATCTTGCCAACAAAGCGTTCGACATGTTTGAACAGAAGGTGGCCGAGGTATTCACCGAATATGTCAAGCGGCTACGGGCTTCTAATGCCATGGATTTCGATGATCTTATCCTGCACCCGCTGCAACTGTTCGACAGTCATCCCGATCTTCTGACAAAATATCAGCAGCAGTTCCGTTTTATTCTCATTGACGAGTATCAGGACACCAACCAGGCGCAGTACCAGATCGTGCGCCGGCTCGCCGATGCCCACAGGAATATCTGTGTGGTCGGAGACGATGCGCAGAGCATCTATGCCTTCCGCGGTGCCGACATACGGAATATTCTCGAATTCGAACGGCATTTCAACGCCGCGCGCGTGTTCCGTCTCGAACAGAATTACCGCTCCACCAAATGTATTCTCGCGGGAGCGGATGCAGTGATAAAACAGAACAAGCAGCAGCTTGTCAAAACGTTGTGGACAGATAACGATGCCGGCGAACCGATCACCGTGATTGAAACTGCGGATGAATCGGAAGAAGCGCTGAAAATCGTGCATTGCATGCAGGACGAAGCGCGTCGTCACAAGCTGCAGCTCAATGATTTCGCCGTGCTTTATCGCACCAATGCGCAAAGCCGCGCCATGGAGGATGCACTGCGACGCAGCGGCATACCCTACACGATCGTCGGGGGGGTCGAGTTCTATCGTCGCAAGGAAGTCAAGGACATTCTCGCCTACCTGCGCCTCATTGTCAATCCGGACGATGACGATGCTGCCCTGCGCGTGATCAATTATCCGACACGCGGGATAGGGCAGACCAGCATTACGCGTCTCCGTGCTTTCGCCGCTGCGGAAGAGGTGCCAATGTTCGTCGCCGCGATCAACGCAGCACAGGCCCCCTCCATGACTGCTGCCGCTGTACAGCGCATCGCAGCCTTCGTACGCCTCATACAGAAATACGCCTCACTGCGACGTGAAATATCCGCTGGAGAGCTTGTGGCCTCGTTGGTGGATGAAATCGGACTGCTTGCCGCATTCAAGAATGAAGGCACGGCGGAAGCGCGTGCACGCATCGAAAATATTCAGGAATTGCTCTCCGCCATTGCCGACTTCACTGCCGAGGACGGTCAGAACAATCTTGAGGCCTTTCTCGAACAGGCCTCTCTCGTAGCGGATGTGGATGCCTTCGATCCATCCCGCAATGCCGTGACGTTGATGACCCTGCACTCCGCGAAAGGGCTGGAGTTCCCTGTCATCTTTCTCGTCGGCCTCGAGGAAGGGTTGTTCCCTTCATCGATGGCTATCGAGCGCGACGAAGTGGAAGAAGAGCGGCGACTCTGCTATGTGGGCATGACTCGCGCGATGCG
>JAGTUW010000392.1 GCA_018224345.1 Bacteroidota bacterium | reverse complement strand
CTTTTGATCGCTGCTCTTGCCTGTCTCGCAAACCCGCTCCCTGCGCAGCCGATAGATCTTTGTACCGATGGTCCAATCACGTTGACGATTGGTAGCACTGAGCAGGTCGAGATCAGTGTAGCTTCGGGTACGGAAATACAGGTGACACTGCTATCAGATTGCACAAACGATCCGGTGAATCCACCCGCTACCAACGGTGTGTACTGTTCCGGTGGAGCTGGAAATTACCTCCCGAGTTACATTTCTTGGGAAACTTATACAGCAAATGATCGGCGTGGACAACTGCCTATGCTCATGCCGCAAACTATTGATGTTTCAGCTGACGATACATTTACGATCAGTTTGGACGCGTGTCCAGGCACGTCAGTGAAAATTGAATGTATCTAGACTCGTTTTTGTGGGCAGAGGTCTTGTTGATCTCTGCCCACAGCGATAACAGCGATGACATAGAATAATCCTACGTTGGTGATTTCAGAGCGCGCAGTTATTGAATGGAGGACAGAGAATGAGATTTATGGTGTGCTTCATATTATTTGCTGGTTTCTGCTGCCCATTGCGGGGGCAACATGTTGAGAAAGTGTATCCAAAGGGAGAGAATGATCCATTATTTGGAGTCGTCGCGACATTGGATGGAATCCTGTATTCCGCCGGCGTAAACAATACTTTTCTTCGAAGCACTGACAGCGGGAATACGTGGGAACAATTGTCCACTGGGGAGCATCGGTTCCACATTGCACAACTGGTTACGGATGGAACGGATCTTTATATGATTGCGACACCGTATCTTCACTCAGGCCGGCCTGAAGTGTTGCCCGGTGAGGATCCCTTCGCGTTGTACAAATACAAAACGCATAGTAATACAGTGCTTCCTTTATCTGTCCATATACCTGAGCGGACCGATTCTTCGAAGATTATCTATTATAGTCTTGCAGCAACATCAGATGCGCTATATTTAAGCTACTCCTGGGACGAGCGTGGTATTTTGGTTTCGAAGGACAGCGGTACAACGTGGAGTAAACTGGTTACCCCCGACAGTCTCGGAGAGCGATATTCTTGCCAATTGTACACAAAGCCGGATGCGAATGATATTGTCGTCGTTGGAGGTGGTATGGAGAAAATATATGCAATTGGCCGGAATGGTGGTGAATCCTGGGAGCAGATTGCTGGCCCTCTTGCTGAATCAATCGGCCTTGGGAGGTCTGCAATCCTCTATCTCGGAGAAGGGCGATTTCTCGTACGTGAACGAGATACAGGTGCGCTACTGACGAATGGCCAATCAGCTGAATGGTCGGTGGTTAGCTATCCACCGATGGAACGTATTGCTGCGTGTGCGGTTTCGCCGTCTGGCACAATCGTCTTCTGTAGCGATAAGGGTGGCATCTTCTCATCCGAAGATGATGGAGCGACATGGACAACAATACATCCTGACTTCAAGACATTATATAGACTTGAGTATGATCTGGGCTTCTTTGGCTCAAACGGCATCGTTGCTGTCAACTCGATGGGGGAGATTTACATCACGAACGATATGGGTGTGAGTTGGGATATCCCGAGGAAGACCCCTTTCGTAGTTTCCAGTCTACTCCGGGCGGAAAATGATAATGCAGTCATATCCGTCATGGATTGGAAGACACGAGAAATAGCAATATACAAAACCACAGACGGTTTCGCGTCTTTCGATCTCGTTCTCGTTGATGATTTCCCGGGTTATTCAATCAGACCAGCTTCTACACGGCTCTGGTATGGTCTGGCACGTCGGGGAGGGGATAGCGACACTCTGATATACAGGAGCGAGGACGCAGGTGAGAGCTGGCATGCGGTATATGTCGATACGGATGCGCGTTTGCTCAATGCAAAGGTAGAGACATATGATTCGGAGAGAGCCGCAGTTGCGATGACGAAAGGTCTGCTGTACACCTCTGATGGCGGATCGACCTGGTCATGGATTCAGAGAGCAGAATGGAGTGCGAATTATGAACCGGTTGACATTGGAATATCACCATACGATGGGGCGATTTGGTATACGTTACATGATTCTACAGGAACGTACAAGGTGGTTCGGAGTAGTCCGGACTTCAGAGAGTGGCATGTTGTACTCGAATTGTCAAAGGAGGAAAGGCAGCGTGTGTACCACATATCACGAATCAGACCTCTCAATACAGGAGAGGTCTTGGCGGTGGCAGTACTGAAGTTTGCGAGCAACGCGAGAGAGAAAAACATACTGACAATGTACAGCGATGATAATGGCGACTCGTGGCAGTCCTACGAGATGATACGATCTTCCGATGACCGGGAAACAAAGAAAGACGCCGGAGCAACGATACTGGCGAACGGAGGAATAATCACCGAATACTATGTAAACCGTTCAAAAATTCAGATACTTTCACTGTATGCGAGTACAAACTATGGAAGAACTGATACATTGGTATTTGAGACGAGTTCGGTACCTGGAGTTGACAAGGCCATTGCCATGTATTCGGACGACGCAATAAGTGTATATTACAAGCAAGCACTATCTATCCACCGCATAGATTTTCCAGAGGTGACGGATGTTATACCGCTCACGAGTCCACCTCTACCGCTGAGTGTTGGCTCACCGTATCCTCATCCGGTATCGAAGGACGCAGGCTCCGCAACACTGTTCATTCAGAGCGACAAGATCGCAGAGGTAAACATGACGGTCCACAACCTTGCGGGGCGTGGGCTGAAGGTGCTGTATACAGGCGAACTCGGGGCAGACGGCCGATACGTCACGTGGGACACAGGAGGTCTCGCCCCGGGCACCTACCTGCTACAGCTCGCCTCGAAGAAGGGAGTCTGCAGGAGGAAGGTGGTGGTGGTTGAATGAACAATCGAGAAGAGGTTAGGAGGTAAAGTGGTGAAGCAAGAATCGTAAAGACGTTTTACCTCTTCACGGGTGTCCCGATTCGGCGTCGGGAACGGCCGTGGCGCTGGTGCTTGATAATTCGGGATCTATGAAGTTGACGGACTTCGACAGCCTCAAGTCGGGCGCGCTCTCTATCGTCGGATGGATCTCGCTCTGAAGGACCTTGCCACGCATCCCGCGGCGCGGAACTGCTGCGTGAGAGCGGCGGGGAAACATTTACGCCCAATTGTGTAATCACTTGGGAAACGAGTTGCACTGACAGCCTACGCACCCTGCATGTCGCCGCGCAGTATCGCGGGGAAGTGGCCAAAGCGGATACACGGTTCGTCTCGCCGTGGCGGCCGGATCAGCACCCAGGACAGCACGAACGCAGCGATACCGAGAGTCGCGGTCAGGGCGTCGACCAGTGCGACGCTCCAGTCAAGGCCGGTGAGCGCATCGAGGTGGTATTTGATGTAGGAAGCGGGAAGTGGCGACTCGCCCAGACGTCGCTTGACGTCCCAATGCCAGTCGCTGCAGGGACAATATCCCCAGCCGTACAGTATCCCCAGTCCGAACCATGATACTATGGTCGCCGTGATCGTGATCAGATGGGGGAGAAGGGTCTTCCGCCATATCCAGCCGGTGAGATTGAATACCACGAGCCCGCCGTGAAATACAGTGAAAAATATATCGAGGAATCTGTCCATCACCGACACGGAGTCAAGTGCAACAACAAAAACAGGATAGCGATTATCCGAATAAAGTATTATTTCCGGGTATCCGCAAGTCTGCTGTCCGGGTTGGCATGACGTCGGGTCATTAAATCATAATAAGGATGTCAGAAGAACGGGAAGGCTCTGTGTGGGACTGATGCGTATGCCGCCCTTTCAGGGCTGGATGTATCATGAACGTCCCGTTCCAATGGCAACGCCCCCCGGTCGTGGGAATGCTGAATCAATCCCGCCTGGTACGAGACTGAAATCCTGATGACAAATCCGGGGTGAACAGTGATAACCGGATGTTGCTTATCCGATTACTCCTTCGTACATTGCCGTTACATTCACGAACAGAGAATCGACCAGCGCTGTCATGACCTGTGCACAAGCATGCAACCTCGCGGAGGATATTCGTGCTGTAAGGGCGATACGGGGATTCAGGACAGCAGTCCACCCGCATCCACAGTTCTCTGTTACCGTGATCGATCGATGCGGATACAGCATACGACACAGCATACTGTGAGGTAGCGGAATCGTAGTTATGAGCTTTATTGAAAGACGGAAACGGTATCGACAGTCGGAAACGCCAGCTATGGAAGGAAAGGAGATTTCTCCGTGAAAGCGGATTTCGAACAACATCGGGATGTCTTCGGTCCGCTGATGGGACTGCAACTGCATGCCTGGGCCTCTTGTGTGTATGCTCAGGTGCGCTTCCTGGATGCAGCGGGACTCCGCCCGACATCGCATACTATCGGCGACCTGCCACAGGAGCGGCAGTTCCGTGGAGGTCGCGCCCGTTTCGTCGGTACGATGACGGAAGCAAGGATGCTTGACGAACTTCCGGACAACTACGAACGCATGCGTTTCTTCGATTCGGTCGCGGCAGAATATCGCAGCGCAGTGGAGCCCTTCACCGCGCCGATTTTCGAATCCGTCCTCCGGTATCTTGCACCACGCCTGGGAAAGCATACCCGTGTACTGGACGTGGGCTGTGGGCCGGGTCGCGAAGCAGCCACCCTCGCCGGGAGACTTCCGGAGGGTGAGGTCGTGGCCTGTGACCTTTCGACAAATATGGTGCACGAGGCATGGAAGGCTGTGAAAGAGCAACAACTGCGGTCACGAACAGCAGTGTTTCAACTCGCGGCCGAAGACCTGCCTGAAGAATTCACGGCCTGCTTCGATGTTGTGGTCTGCAACTTGGCCTTTCAATACTTCACCGACGGAGAAGCCGTCGCAAGAAGCTTCCGTCGTGTTCTCGCCGCAGACGGCATGGCCTTCGTCACCGACCCCGGTCCCGACTGGTTCATTTCCATGGCGACACCGTTTGCGTCACAGGCGAATCCGGCATTCATCCGCTACAGGAATGGAGAGGAGTTCCGCACACTCTTCCTCGATGCGGGCTTCACCTCCGTCTGCTGGGTTGAAATCCTGCCCGGTATGGGATTGACAATCGCTTCGGTGTGAATCGCACATGCAGACAGAAACAATCACATACGATCGCACCATAATCAACGCGGCATTGGACTATACACGCGCTGCAGTCAATGACGCCATCCTGGCCCTGGTGGATGAGAAACGTGCCGTCCCGGGCGCCTATCAACCGCTGTATGAAATTCTCGCCGACTATCCGCTGCGGAGAGGGAAATCACTGCGTCCCACCATGTGCATCAGTACTACACGGGCAGCCGGGGGCTATGGCCATCTTGCATTGACTGCCAGTGCGGCGCTCGAACTCTATCACAATGCCTTTCTCATTCACGACGATATCGAGGACGGATCCGAAAGCCGCAGAGGCAAGGAAACCCTGCACGCGCTTGTCGGTATTCCGCGCGCGGTCAATGCAGGCGACGCGACGAATGTCCTCGCTGTCAGCCTGCTGGTCAACAATCTGACCTTCATCGGTGTGACCAAGGCATTGCATGTCCTGCATGAGGTAGAACACATGGCACGCCAGGCAGTGGAAGGTCAGGCCATGGAACTCGACTGGGTCGCGAGAAATGCCTGTGACCTCGGTGATCAGGATTACTTCATGATGTGTGCAAAGAAGACCTGCTGGTATTCTTTCATCACTCCCATGCGTATCGGCTTCATTATCGGCAGCCCCGCCGCACAGGCCGCCGATCTGTCGCATCCGCTGGAATCGATCACGGATTTCGGCATGCATCTTGGCATTGCCTTTCAGATTCAGGACGACCTGCTGAACCTTGAGGGAAGTCTGGAAAAATACGGCAAGGAAATCGGCGGCGATATCTATGAAGGCAAGCGTACGCTCATGCTGAATCATGTGCTTGCGCATTCGAAGGAAAGCGCGCGGTTGCAGGAAATCATGGCGAGGCCGCGCAAGGACAAAACAGAAGAAGATGCACGTTTCGTCCTCGCGGAGATGTCCGCCTGCGGCAGTCTCGAACACGGCCATCAAGTGGCGCGCATCCACGCCCGCAAGGCGGCGGAGCTGTTCGGAAAAATGGACTTTCTCGCAGCCATCTCGCCGCTCCGACCCGGGGAGCGCTGGGAGGAAGAAACCGTGGACCGGCGCTTCCTCGGTGAACTGGTCAACTATGTCGTGTACCGGGATCTCTGATGCCGTTGCTGAATTCAATGCAGATGGAGAATGCTACATGAATGTCCGCTCGACGCATGCCCACGCTTCATTCCATTTCCCGGTAGCTGCGGGAGGGACACTGCTGCTTCGTCTGACGCTGCACAGCCGGTTGCCTGTCCCGGCAGTGAT
>JAGTUW010000391.1 GCA_018224345.1 Bacteroidota bacterium | reverse complement strand
TCCGCAGCATTTCCGACCGGACCGGAATTTCTCACCTTGATGGATAAAAGCGGCATGTATGCAGAACGCCGCGTGTTTCCCCTGACAGGCGGCATCGCCTATCTCTACATCGGCATTGTAGCATAGCCTGATTAGACAGTCGAAACACCAGTTGTCCCCGCCACTCTTCCTGTCATGCGTGACATCGTTCCCACTGAATCTCCCCTGCATTCATCGATACACATTCGCTGACGCTTCAGAATCACCAGTGTAACGGGGGTCCTACGGACGAAAAAATTTCCGTATCTGCTCTCTGATTATTTTTCCAGAGGCCGTCCGCGGTATCACATTTACAATCTTCCAAAAACGTGGAATCTTGTACCCTGCCAGTTTCTCACGACAGCGGGTTTCCACTCGACCAATGTCCGTACCGTCGGAAACCACGATTGCCGCAGCGATCTTCATTCCCCACTCTTCATCCTCCAGTCCGGTGACTGCGGCATCCCGCAACCCTTCGATACCGAGCAACACCTGCTCAATTTCGTATGGGTGAACATTCTCACCTCCGGTGATTATCACCTCATCGGCGCGACCCGATACATGCAGCAACCCATCGTGATCGAACATACCGATATCGCCGGTACGAAGCCATCCACCGGTAAACTGACGCTCGCTCAGTTCTCTGTTCCGGAAATACCCGTTCGCCACCATCGGACCACGAACCCAAATCTCACCTGAATTTCCGGCCGCGAGGCCTTGTCCGGCATCATCAGTGATGCGCACGACCGCCCCCCTGATCGGCCGTCCGGCCGTCCCCGCCATCAATGCCACATCATCAGGTGAAGCGGTCACGACCTGCGAACAGCTTTCCGTCAATCCATACGTTCCCAGAACCGGCAATCCCTGCGAGTGTGCATTCTTCCACAAGTCCTCCGTCGCGGACGCACCACCGAGCAATACCGCCCGGAGCGCAGGAAGCCTCTGCCTGGAGAAGTCATCCGCGCAATCAAGCAGACGCCGCAGCATCGTCGGCACGATGGAAAGCAAGGTGACATGTGCCCGCTGCAGGTCAGCGCAGATTTCCCGTGCATCGAATCCCTGTCGGATGGTCATCGCAGTACCGTAAAAAAGACTGCGCGTAACAATGGCGAGTCCCCCGATATGATAAAGCGGGATGATACAAAGCCAGTTGTCGTCCGGATACACACCGAGATTGCCTGCCGATCCGTACGCACTCGCATGATGGTTGCGCCAGGTGTGCATCACGGCCTTGATGCATGTCGTCGTCCCTGAGGTGAACAGAATACTGCACGGAGCCGATGCGTCAAATGCCGTCTCCGGCAGTACATGCTTTCCGCGACACTGCGCCGCCGCCGACAACAGGTCCGCAACCCTGCACGACACTGCATATTCCCCCCGTACCGGAACCGCCGGGTCGACACTGCCGGACTGTCGCGATGACTGCGCCGCGGCGGTGGCGGCGGCTTCGGAGTGGACAAGAAGATCCGGGCCCAGAAGTGCGAGCTGATGTTCGCGTTCTACGGCAGTCAGACGGATATTCAACGGAGCCGCGATGGCGCCGAGGAGAAACAGGGCATGGAGAAGGAAGACATGCGATGCGTCGTTCTCCGCAATGGTTGCAACAATGGCTCCCGCCTTGATACCATAATCCGTTTGCAGCACTGTGGCGATGGCACCGGCCTCGGTATACAGTTCTCCCCAACTCCATCGACGGTCTCCCTGAATCAGGGCTGTCCGGTCAGGAATATCCGACGCATGCATCGCAAGAGGCTTCATACACGCTCCACATCCTTTCCGACCGCGCCGGGACCGGGCGCAATCCCCAACCCGGGGGAGTCCGGCAACATAAACATGCCGTCAACGATATGATCGCGATGCGTATCCTCCAGAAATAATGTCCCGGTGGCAAGACCCTGTGCTCTGTCGCTGACAGGCAAGGAAGCACAGAGTTGCGCAACCGCATGCCTGCCGACGGAGGAATCGAGCAGAGAAGTAAATACTACCTCAAAACCACGCTCCTGTGCCTCCAACGCAAAGCGCCGACTGGGGAGGAGTCCACCACTGACCATGGGTTTGAGAATAAACAGGTCGACAGCATGTCGATCCATAAGCGCGCGCGCCTGGTCGAGATGTTGCGCACTTTCATCGGCTGCGACCGGAATAATGGAGAGTGCTGTCAGCGCAGCCAGTTCGTCAAGTTCCTCTTCGGGTACCGGTTGCTCAATATACTCGATGTCATAGAGCGCGAACTCCCGCAAGGCTTCCTCCGCCAGATTGAATTCCCATGCGCCGTTTGCATCCAGGCGCAGCCGTAGTTCCGGTGGGAGGTTCTGACGGATACCGCGTATACGCACAATGTCCTCTTCCAACTCACCTGATCCGACTTTCAACTTGACACAGCGATACCCCCTCGCCCATGCCGCTGTTGCGGCCGAGACGGTTGCATCCACATCGCCAGCTCCGATCACGGTGTTGACAGGGAGACGGACCCTTCGTCGATTCCCGCCCAGCACGTTGGAAAGTGTAACATCCAGTGTGCGTGCGTACAGATCGAGCAGGGCTGTCTCTACCGCGAAGCGGGCTGTCGGCACCTTCCGCAGTTCCGGACAGCCGTCAAGAACTTCCTCTATCTCCTTGAGAGAACCCGGATCCGTGAAGGATGATAATCGCAGGGTGAGTTCCCGCAGTGCATTCCTGCATGTATCAAGAGATTCCGTTCCGAATACCTGTAATGGTGCTGCCTCTCCCCACCCGATGGAAGCACCGGATGCGGAATGCACGGAAAACAGAAGAATGTTTCGCTCATTGATCGTCCACCCGCTGCTTGTAAACGGGCGTCGCAAGGGAAGAACACGCTGTTCAATGCGGCACTGCATGTGTTCAGGCAAGATAGTAACCGATGGAATAGAGAGCACCATATATTGCAAGGAGCCGGCCGGTATCCGCAAGTGCATTGTTGAGCACAACACCATCTGTACTGCGTGAGAGTATGCGCACGACCCGAAACGCAAAGGGCAGGCTCAGGGCCGGGAGCAGCAGCCAGGCCGGCTGTGCTGCCTGCGGCATCTGGATCAACGGGACGGCGTAAGCGATGATCAACAGCAGTTGAAATTCCAGACGTGTGGCGCCACGGCCGATGCGAACCGCGATGGTGTTCTTGTTTGTTCTCCGATCACTGTCGATATCCCGGTAATTGTTGACAACCAGGATACCCGTGGAAATAGCGCCCACGGGGAGCGAGGCGATCAGGGCATCCGTGGACCATGCGAGCGCTTGTACATAATACGTCCCGGTCACGGCGACGATACCGAAAAAGAGAAAAACGAAGACGTCGCCCAGTCCGACATAGGCAAGCGGGAAGGGACCAGCTGTGTAGAGGACGGCACAGATTATCGATATGACGCCAATCAGAAGGATGGGCCACCCCCCGATGGCTACGAGATACATGCCAAGCAGAAACGTGAGGGCGAGAATGGCAATCATGACATTGCGCACGGTCGTGGGTGGGATCAATCCACTCTGTGTCACACGCAGGGGACCGATACGATGCTCGGAGTCCGCTCCCTTGAGAAAATCGAAATAATCATTAGCGAGGTTGGTCGCAATCTGAATGAGCAGCGCACATAACAAGGCAACCGCTGCCGGCAGCGGGGAAAAAACGCCGTGGTCCGCGGCCACTGCGGATCCGACCATGACCGGCACAATGGCGGCGGACAGTGTTTTCGGGCGTGTGGCCAATATCCATGCCTGCACCCGGGATATCTGCATCGTGGAAGTTGTCATGTTCATACCGGGGATGGACCTTTCACCATGGGAGCCAACGGAATTTCCTGAATTCCGGCTTTTTCTTCTGGACATAGGAGTTCTTGCCTTCCTGCGCTTCCTCTGACATGTAATAGAGCAATGTTGCATTACCTGCAAGCTCCTGAATCCCGGCCTGTCCGTCCAGTTCGGCATTGAATGCGGATTTGAGCAATCGGATCGCGAGGGGCGATTTCTGTAGTATCTCCCGGGCCCATTGCACACCTTCTTCATCCAACAGTTCAAGCGGCACGACCATATTGACCAGTCCCATGCGTTCGGCCTGTTCGGCATTGTATTGCCGGCAAAGGAACCAGATCTCCCGCGCCCGCTTCTGACCTACCATCCGCGCCAGATACGATGCGCCAAAGCCTCCGTCAAAGCTACCGACCTTCGGGCCCGTTTGCCCGAATATAGCATTGTTCGCCGCAATCGTCAGATCGCAGATGACGTGAAGTACATGGCCCCCGCCGATTGCATACCCTGCAACCAGGGCAATGACCACTTTCGGCATACTACGTATCAACCGTTGCAATTCCAGAATATGGAGGCGGGGGACACTCTCCTTCTCCGCTCCCAGGTATCCGGCATCGCCGCGGATACGCTGATCACCACCGCTGCAGAAAGCCCATTTTCCGTCCCTTGCCGGCCCCTCTCCGGTCAGCAGGATCACTCCCACATCCGTATCGAGCGCGGCGATACGAAATGCGTCAAGAAGCTGATCCACTGTTTCAGGGCGAAAAGCATTCCGTACCTCTGGTCTGTTGATGGCGATACGCATCATCCCTTCGTCACTTTTGCGAAAAGTGATATCGGAGTATTCCTTGACTGTATACCAGTTCGTGCTGTTCATACTGTTCTTTCCATGTTTCCTGTTTGATTGATCATATGTGCTACAACATCGGCTCACGGGCGCTTCGTTTCCAGAAGGCACGCAAGACCGTGGCCAGCTGTTCCGCATGCGAGAAGAGAACATCATGCCCGCATCCCTCGAACAGCAACGGCTCCGCACGCGGCAGCAATCCGGCCATACGCCGTGCGATACCGGAGTATTTCGTATCATCCCCGCCCGCAACAACAAGAGCCGGGACGGAGATGCGGGGAAGTGTGTCCCACAGCGGTGTCTGTGCTCCCTGTCCACTTCCAAGCAACGACCCCTGCAATCCTCTTGTACAGCCCCGCAACCTCTCTGCACGAACCTCCCGCCATGCCCGAGTATCCGTTTCCCGCTGCGCAGCGAATAATGGTCCCTGACTCCACTCCTCGACAAATCGCGCAAGTCCCTCGCTGCCGATGCTCGCAATCAGTTGGGCATCCTCATCCCTTCGTCGTGCGCGTTCGGCTTCGTCTTCGATACCGGGATTCATGCTGATCAACGCAAGTGATCGAAGCATGTCGGGGAAATGCGTCGCAACATGCAGTGCGAGCCGTCCGCCAAGTGAATAGCCGACCAGATGCACCTTCCGGAGTCCGAGCTGATCGATAATGCGCTTCAATTCCACCGCACTGTGCTCGAAGCGATATGCTGCCTCATCATGCAGCGGGGAAGGACAGGGTGAATCACCATGCCCCATGAGATCGACAGTGATAACATCATAATCTGGAATATGCGTGAGCACGGGCAGCCAGGAGCGGTGTGAGCGCGTAAAGCCATGCAAGAGAAGCACCGTCTCCTGTCCACCACGCACAATGCGACGCCAGGAAAGAGGGTGGGATTCGCCCAACCGCAGCCCGGAATTCGTGGCATTGTCCGCATCATCCTTGATTTGAGCATCCACTTCAGAGACAATCTCACGCATCAGTGTCCTTCGCAGATTTCCGCTCTCATTGATAGCAGTCTGCACTTCGACGACCTGCACACCGGAAGCATCGAACGCCGCTGCAAGCGCGGTCGACAATTCATCAAGATGTGCCACCCGTTGATGTCCTGTTCCAAAGGCCTTACTGATAGCGGCACAATCCACTCCGTGCGGTGTGATGAAATGACGGGTGAATGCCGGATCGCATTCACGAACGGGAAGGAGATCGAAGATTTCCCCACCGTCATTGTTCATCAACAGGACGACTAGCCGGAGATCCCGGAGACCATCGCCGATGACCGCATTGAGATTATGGAGAAACGCTATGTCTCCGGTAATCAGTACCGAGGGGTGTCCCCTGCCATGCGCCATGCCAAGCGCTGTCGAAACAATCCCGTCGATACCATTCACACCACGATTGAAATACAGCCTGCATCCCTCGGGAAGATCCAGTGTATAACTCTCGATGTCACGAACAGGCATGCTGGAGGAAACAAAGAGGGAGCAGTGCCGGGGCAACAGTTGCGCCAGAGCATGCATTACTGCTCCCTCGAAAAACGGAGACATACCGCGACATCGCTTCGCCAGCAATGCACGCACGGCGGTGTCGGCCAGCCGTATGGTCTGAAGCAATCCGGAATCAACCGCTCGTTCGGGACAATGTTGCAGGAACGCGGAAAGCTGCGTGAGCAACTGCGCTTCCCGGTCGACTATGTGCAGACGTACTGTGTGACCGGCATCCTTTCTTGCAGGATCACCGGAGAGGCAGATATGCGCCGCTGCCGTTTCCTCGATGAAACGCAGTACACTCGCGTTTGTAGGTACACCACCGAGTTGCAGGACAAGGTCCGGCTGAAAGATTTTTCTGAACCGGGATGAACGCAACAGCAAATCCAACGTGGAAAACCTCAATGGATGTCGTTCTCCCGTACGGAGCTGCGAGGCGGCTTCACTGAATACGGGAATCCCTTGTCGCTCTGCGATATCCCACAACGCCTCGACATCACGAATTCCTTCCGGATTCGGACCAGCCAGGATAACCGGTCGCCGCGAACGCAGCAATGCATCGGCAAGATGTTCCAATGCGCCATTGCCCGCTTCCGCATACAACACACGTGTCCATGGACGTCCATCCGCTCTCCCGAACACCGCCTCAGGTCTTGAGCGCAACATCTCTTCGGAGATATGATCACGCGGGTGTTCCGGATGCGCGGGCTCCAGAGGTTTGCGAAACGGCACATTGATATGGACGGGTCCCCGAGGAACTCCCAATGATGCCGCATACGCATGGCAAATCCCTGCACGCAAGGCCCTGAGGCGGGTCTGATCGACTTCGGGCAACCCCGTATCGGCAAACCAGCGCACGCGATCTCCGAACAGCTTCCACTGATCCATCGTCTGCGGCGCACCGCTGTCGCGTGCATGTCCCGGCCGATCGGCAGTGAACAGCAGCAGAGGCACGCCGGCCGCATCAGCTTCGCAGACGGCTGGAAAATAATTCGCCGCCGCAGTTCCCGACGTACAGACAAGCCCCACGGGCTGCCCGGTGGATTTTCCAAGCCCCAAGGCAAAAAAAGCAGCCGAACGTTCATCGATGACGGAATGGTCCGTGATGTCCGGATGTCCGGTGCAGGCGAGGACAAGCGGTGTACTGCGTGATCCCGGTGAGATCACGAAATGCCGTACACCGCAACGGGCCGCCTCATCGATGATGATCCGCGCCCACAGTTGTGTAATATGTTCTGTATGGTGCATTGGGAATGAAGAAGGTAACGATTGGAAATCTCCAGGGGAAACACGGTAAAATAAGGAATTGTCCACATGTTCACACGGTCATGCGGAAAGAACGTCCAGCATGGTCCGCAGTTTGGCCCTCGTCTCGCGCTCCTCCGCCTCAGCAATACTGTCCCGGACAATTCCCGCACCGGCCCAGATGCTGGCATCATTGCCATGTACAAGTGCGCTGCGGATCGTCACCGCCGCATCTCCTTCTCCACCTTGCATGAACCATCCGACACATCCCGAATATAATCCACGTTCGAAGGGCTCGAGCGAAGCGATCATCTCATGGGCCGAGTGGCGGGGAGTCCCTGCCACCGCCGGCGTCGGATGCAGGGTCGCGATCACATCGCGCATATCCCGGTGCGGCGACATAATACCGGAAATGCGGGTCTGCATATGTGTCACGTGGGGCAACTCGAGAACTTCAGGAGTGGCTACCGTGATCCCGGATGCAAACGTGGACACCGCATCACGCAACATGTCGACGACATACGCATGCTCGATCCGCTCCTTGTGGTCATCCATCAGCCCACCGTTCTCCACTGCTGCCATCATGGCCCGCAGCTTCGTCCCAGCCAGAGCCACGGTTTCGAACCCAGCATCCGTGATGCGACCGAGGCGCTCCGGGGTCGCGCTGAGGAAGAAACGCTCGCCGTCGGGACTGTAGCAAAGAGTAAACGCATGCGGTTGCGACTGCATGGCAACCAGAATGTGAATAAGACGGAAGGGTGTCGAGCAACGCACCGCGATGCGACGGGACAAGACGACTTTCTCGAGGATGCCATCCCGTAAATACGGCAACGCCTGCTCGACGCGCTGCCGATATGCGTCCACACCCCAGTCCATCACCTGCACTTTGTTCGGTCCGTCATCGTCCCGCTCATGCGACTGTTGCTGCTCCGATGCAATCCCCGCACCATACCGGCAGGCCGCTTGTGCACCACTTCCCCATGTCCGTATGCCATCCGGACCGTCACGGAACACCGTATCCGGTTGATAAAAGCGTGCGATCGGAAACTCTTTCCAGTCAGTAGTCGAGCGTTCATCCGGAGAAAATGCGACGATTGCAAGGACAGGGACATCCTGCCGTTCTGCCCGGGATGAGCGCGCCCAACTGCGCCAATCCCGCGTATCCGCCGGCTCTGTGACGGCACGAATGCCCGCGGCCATCAGGAAATCATCTTCCGGTGACCGCCAGAAAAAATATGGGGCACTCTCATTTTCAATCAGCGAAAGAAACGCGGCAGCCCGGGCGTGTGCGTTATCTGCCATACTCCTAGCGCAGGATGACGGTTGTGACCTTGCGATACATGTTCGTTCCGATATCACCCGCTGTGAGTACCGCCTGGTAACTGCCGGATGGCAGGTCCCCAATCATGGCGGAGAACACATGCTCGCCAGCTGAATAATACCCCTCGGCGACACGCAACACTTCCCTGCCCTGCATATCGTAAAGCAGCAGCTGCAGAGACATCGGTCCCGGAAGGTGCACGGTGTAATGCGTGAATCCGTTACCATCCGTGGAAACCGGATTCGGATAATTCTGGGTAAGGAGAATCTTTCCAGGTGTCGGTATCTGATCGACACTCAGTGTCGTCGCATTTCCGCGGAGCTGCAATTCATGGCTGCTGTTGACAAGGTCATCAGAAAGGATGGTCATGCGCGCATTTTTCTCACCCAGGCTCAGCGGTGAAAAGCGTACCGGGAGGAGAAAGGAGTCTTGTGGATCGATAATCACCGCACCGGGATCGACGAAGGAGAACAATGCGGCGTCAGCCCCTCCGATTAACCAATTGCTGATGTGCAGGGGCGCACGACCGGTATTGCGAATACTGACATCGACGGTTTCCGTCTCACCAAGCAGCACCCAGCCGAAATCGACGACATCATCCGTCTCGATAATTGGTGTAATCCCGCTTCCTTTCACGGGAATGTAGTAAAAGGGTTCGACGGGATCATTGGACTCGATCAGCAGAAGTGTCGAAAAATCACCGGGCCGCAACGGTGTAAACGTCACCTGAACAGAATCAGTTTTCCCTGCGGCAAAGAAGTATGTCGCTTCCCCGGTCACCTGAAACATTGTCGAATCCCCATCACTCATCCTCTGTTGCTGAATCAACAGGGGCTCGGTGCTTCGATTCGTAACGTGTACATGGCGTGAATCAAAGGTCCCCAACAGCAATTCCCCGAAATCCAATGTGTCCGGTACATGCATCAACGCGGAGGTCCCGGGGGGAACACCGCGGCCGACCAGACTGATGAAAGGAACGCCCAATGCAGCATTCGAGAACACTGTCGCCGTTCCGTACGAGAGGCCCGTGTCCTGGGGCGCAAAGGCGACGGTAAAGATCCTGTTATCACCGGGTTGCAGTGGTGAGAAATCACCACTGACGAAGAGGAAACCATCACCGATAGTCGCGACGTTATTGAAATCGAGTGGGATCTCTCCCTGATTGGCTACCGTGAAGTCGAGTACGCGTTGTTTGTTTATCGACACATCGCCGAAATTCAGCTGATCGGGTCGCATATAGATCGCGGCGGCGGGAATATAACGCTGAACGATACCGAAGGCACCAGCAAGCCAGAGAAAACCGGAAGGCACGATATCGAAATCCCGGAGACCAACGGCTGGATAGTCAGTACGATAGAATGTAGCTCCGCCGTCGCTGGTTCGAGCCACAGACCGGCTGAGCATAAAATATCCATGCAGTTCGTCGGTAAATTGGATATCGTAAATGACATCCAGCCCGGCAAGTCCCGTAATCGGTGTCCATGTCGCACCACCGTCACTGGTCCGCAGCAGTGCAAGCTGACCTCCTGCCCATCCGTTCATGGCATCAATAAAATGGATGGTTTCCAGATTCGTTGAAATCGGCGTGTTCTGCTCAGTCCAGGAAGCGCCGCCATCGCTCGTGTGATAAATATATCCGTTGATTCCGGCTATCCAGGCTTCCTGCGGTGAGACAGCCGAAATGTCGTTGAAATCATGCGACACTCCCGGGTCGAGTTCGATCCAGGTCTCTCCCGCATCCATTGTCCTGGCGACTGTTCCGTGTGCACCGGTCAGCCAGCCATGGAGGTCATCGACAAAGACAATCTGTTCGATCTGTCCTCTACTGCTGAGTTCCTCTATCTGCCAGGTCTGTCCCGCATCTTTCGACAACATCAATTGTCCCTGACTGCCGGTCCCGATGATACGTGTCAGCGATAATGCATACCCGGCACGGAACCCCGGCAATGAAATCGTATCGCTCCCCTGCCAGGTCACACCCGCGTCGACGGTCCGATACGCAGAGCCATTCCCGAACACCCAGGCGGAAGAATCACTCAGCGCGGTAATGGAATTGAAGTGCCTTCTCGTGATGGCCGTACCGCCCTGCGTCCACGACTGTCCCCCGTCTTCGGTGAGAAAGATCGCCCCCCCCGTTCCGAGCAAGAGTGTTTTCTGATCGCTCACGGGATGGACGGCATGGAATGTGAAACGTCGCGGCTGTTCGACGGCAATGAAGTCCCAGCTCGCTCCTGCATTCGTGGTACGAAATACCGAGCCGGTACTGTTGCTGACAAGCCAACCGTTTGTCGCGTCGGCGAAACGAACTTGTGTCAGTTCATTGACGACGAACGAGGTATCGGTCCAGGTCACCCCACCGTCGGTGGTTCGAAGCAGGTACTTCGGCTTCTGTACCGCAAAACCATGTTGCGCATCGAAAAAATCAATGGAGGTTATGTCTGTACCGATCGGAGCAGAAATATCCGTCCATGTGACACCCTGATCTTCGCTGCGAAGAATGAGTCCGCCTCCGCAGACCGCGACCGCCGTCTGGGCGTCGGGGAACGCGATATCGTAAATGACTGTCGTTGTTCCCGTGGAAAAGAGTTTCCAGGTGAGCCCTGCATCTGTACTGCGTGCGATCGCACCAATACTTCCAGTACCCCAGACACTGCCATCAGGCGCCACCTTCAGGCGCTGCAGAGAGAGCGGTCCACGTGACAACACATCCCAACTGTACCCACCATCAGTACTGCGAAGCAACAAGCCCGTGTTGGTGGAGATCAGTCCTGTCAGAGCATCGGTGAATACAATGCTCATGCCGAGAAATGGTGTCGTCCGAAGAAGATTGTCCATCGAAGTCCAAGTGACCCCGCCATCTGAACTGCGTAACAATGCACCGTTGCCACCGACGATCCATCCGTTCTGTGAATCAATAAATGTCGCATCAAGAAATTCATTCCCCTCCGGAAGAGGACTCAACCATTCCCATTGTGCATGTGCCTGTGAAAAGATAAAAACCGACAGGAATACAGAAAGGACTGATGTGAAACGATGTACGCGCATAGGGCACCCCGAAATTTGATACATACCGGAAATATAGTGCCTGGAACTCGAAGAATCGACCCGAAAACCCATCCCTTTAAAAATATACATATTCCGGGCAGCGAGCGGCCACAGGAACTCGCCGAATATTGTGACAGCCAATCGGGTAGCAGTATGATCGTCCAAACGGGCAGCCGGGAACGGATGTCCCCCGAGACCGGGAAACGATCCGGAGAACGCCGGACATTGCATCCTTCTGTTCCTGCATGTAGATTGTTTCCCATCAACACGAATGAATTTTCTCCACTTGCGAAGGAAACCATCATGTCAGAGGATACGCTTACCGAACAAACCGGGTACTCAAGCGGGAACATGAGCAGCGTACCACCGCAGCCCGACGAAGCTTTTTCGATATCAGATAAACTCGTCGGTATTCTTACTGAGCCTTCGCTCACCTTTGAAAACGTTCGTGCCGCAGGCCCCCGCGCATCCGATTGGATTGTTCCGGTCATACTTACCGCAGCCATTCTGGCGATCGGAATGTTTCTTCGTTTTTCGAACCCGGAAATGATGGCAGATCTGATGCAACAGCAGACCAAAGGCATATCGGAACGCGTCGAATCCGGAGATATCACACAGGAACAAGCCGACGCGGCCATGCAGCAGATGCGTGATATGAGCGGTATCATTAAAGTGACCGGCACGCTGTCCGCAGCAGTGGGCTTCGTCATCGTGTTCTTCTTCCTCGCGCTCCTGTACTGGGTTATTTTACGCTATCTCTTCAAGGGTGATGTAACATTCGGACTGGTATTGTCCGCAGCTGGACTCAGCACCTATATTTCCGCCATTGATCAACTGCTGAGTCTGGCACTCAGCTTCATCACCGGAGAAACCTTCGCGAGTTTCAGTCCCGCACTGCTCTTCGACAGCGACATGACCTCCCTGCAGGGCCGCTTCCTGGCAATGCTGGGTCCGATTACCATCTGGACGTATTTCGTTCTTGGAATTGGATTCGAGAAAGTCGCACGGATCAGTCGCATGAAAGGGATGATCACGGCATTTGGAATGCTGATACTGTTTACCCTGGTCGGATCACTGGCCGGTATGTTTGCGCAATAATACCGGTGCTGTCGTGGAAGCAGTAAAGACAAACGTCCCACTCTCAGGCGGGACGTTTGTCTTTACTGCTCGATCTCTGACGTTCCGTTACCTTATTTTTCAGTTTCGATTTTTCCAATACGTCGTTCATGGCGCCCCCCCTCGAACGGAGTTTCGAGCCAGAGTCGAATCATCTGTTCGGCCAGTGCCCAGTCGACCAGACGTTCACCGATTGCAAGCACATTTGCGTCATTATGCAATCGTGACATCCGTGCTGCTTCCGGCACCTGGCAGGCGGCGGCACGAATTCCCCGATGCCGATTCGCTGCCATACTCATCCCGATACCTGTACCGCAGAAAAACACACCGCGGTCACAGACTCCCTGCTGTATAGCTCTAGCAGCGGCATGCGAGAAGTCGGGATAATCAACTGCCTCTGCGCTGTCGGTCCCGAAATCCTTCCAGACGAGTCCGAGTTCATCAAGTAGCGATTTGCAGCG
>JAGTUW010000390.1 GCA_018224345.1 Bacteroidota bacterium | reverse complement strand
GGAGAAGTCCTATGAAACACTCAAACCCTCAAGGGACGCACAACAGCGTGCCTCTTCCGGCAACCGGCAACCGGCAACCGGCAACCGGCAACCGGCAACATGACTACTGCAGGTCAACGATCATCTGAGCCGGGGAGGGGCAACAGCAGTCCTCCGTCGGCGCGACAGTTGGCAGGGTTGGCCAGAATCTCGCTTCTCTGCATCCCATTACTCGCCTGTATCTTCTTGTTTTCCTCATTTATAACAGTCACTTCCGTTACGGCACAGACCCCGCTGTCCTCGGGAGATGGAGAACTCATTTTCGAACGGGATGACAATAATTTCGTCGATCCGGTCACGATACGGCTCGAACTCGTCGGCATCGTGTTCAACGAACTCGGGGAATACCGTCTCACAGTCGACCCGCAAAACGACGAGGCAAACGCGTATCCAGCAGGATCTTATCTGACGGGTACCGGACCTGATCCGGCAAATGCCATCGCACTCCCGACCAGCGGGAGTCCGCGACAGATTACATGGGAAAGCGCCGCTGCGGACGATTCCCCGGCACCGAATTACGCGTATGGGACATATTTCGAGTATTGTCCCGGCATGGTAGGCTGGGGGCTTTACAAGGTGACAGTCAGTCGTGAGTATGAGGCAGATCTGGTGTTTTACATCAATCTGATTGACGGGAACTGGTTGAATCCCTCATTCGGAGCTGCGTACGACATCCGTATCCGGGTTCGGACTCCATGGTTCGGAAGTCCGGTCTGTCATGTCTATGACTACAATACGTATTCCTTTGTCGCGATCGCGCATAACTCCACAATTGCGTACTGGGATATAAGTGGATACGATCGTGGCAGAGATCAACTGGAGCGCACCGCGGATTACAGCGTGAGTCCTCCCGGCATCGACAATCCTGCCCCGTTCACCATCGTCGACAACACCGATTACCCCCTCGAACATGGCGCTATCGGTGTGTATATCGATGATGTCATTCTGGATGTGAACACAGAACTCGTGGCGGACGAGATGACCATACCGTCAGGCAAGGCGTTCGAGATACGCGAATGGATTGACCCCCAGAGCGTCGTTGAAAGTACGACACTGACGGCACATTCCGAGACTGGAATCACGGTAAGCGGGGAATTGCGACTGTATGGTTCGCTGCTCGATCCGCTCGACTATAGTGTCAAGCTGGTCGGTGAGACGCCGGACAGGGGCTTCTGGCACGGCATCCTCGCCGGGGACGGCGGGACGGTCCTGGTTGATCATGCAAATATTCACCATGCCAGACGCGCGATCATGCTTGGCTCGGGGGCAACGCTGACGGCGGAATACATGGACATTGCGGAATTCTCGCAATATGGCGTCCATCAGACCGATGCACTCGCCCAGGTGTGGAATTCCACGATCCATGACGGTAGCATCGGTGTCTTTGCCACCGGCGATTGCCGCGAGTCGTATTATGGAAAGTCCGAGTATGAAACGAACATTTATCCCGTGGAGGTTTACGATTGCGATGGACATGGCTTCGAATTGGTGGATCTGGTTTCACATTTTGACATTGACGGAAGTATTGAGAATGCACGCAGCTTCTGCGTACAGTACGCACAGATAAGACAGAACTTCCTCTACGGCGTCTGGGTACGCGGTGATGCATCTCCCCTGATACAGGAAAACGATATTTTCGATAATGGTCGCTATGGCGGACAGACCCCTTCACATGACGGGATACATGTCAATTTCGGTTTCATGGTCTCGGTGCATTACAACTCGATCTGGGGAAACGCATACGGTGTCCATCACAATGACGGGGGCGGCCTTTATGGAGAAGTTTTTCCGTCATATGGCGGGCCGTCTTTATTTCCGGACTATGCTATCGTTCAGGATTTCCGCCACGGAATGAACTGTCTGGTAAGGAACACCATCAATCTCGGAGCGAATCGTTCCGCATTTACGATGTTCGGTCATTTGTTTTCCGGTGAGTACGAAGCGGATTTGGTGACGGAACGAAAACGAAGCGGATCCAACAGCATCCTCGATCCTGTCAGCGGGTATCATGCATCGAACGGTACTGCGACGGTGTATGCCGAGCACAACTGCTGGGAACCGTTTCCTCCGCAGTTTTCGGGGCAAGGACCGATCATAACCGACAATGACTTCGCCGATTGTGCGACGCATAAACTTCCCGACTGCGCGTCCGTCCCTCCCGCTCCGGGACAAGGAGGAGAGCCCGGCACACTGGCTTCGTTCTCCACGGCCTGCGCGAGTCAGAATATGACGACGTTACAGTCGCTGTTCGATGCCCGTGACTGGAGCACACTGAAGAACACTGCGCTGAATGTGCTGGCCAGCAGCAGCAATTATGGTGATGTCTCGGTCGCGGCGAATATGCTTGGCCGCCTCATCGTTTTCACAGGCGACAGAACGATAGAGAAAGCGCTCGAACCCTTCCTGCAGCAGAACGGAACGGCCTACAGCTATCCGCTCCATACGCGCCATGCGGTGCTCTGCGCAAAGCTCTTTATCCGTATGCACCTGAGAGACGCCACTGGCGCACTGGCGGTGTGTACGCGCATCGCACAGCATTGCGCAGGGACGGAGTATGCCAAAACAGGGGAATTGTTCCGCGCATCCATTCTCGGAAGCCTGCAGGGGCGTCAGCAGGATGCAGTCAACGTTGTCGAAGCAATGCTGCAACGGGACCCAGATGACGCAGAGGCCATTGCCATGTACTACAGTCTTACCCATCGCTATCCGGGCAGCACACCGAAGCGTGTTGTGGCACAGCCGGATCATGGCGTGCTGTTGCATGCCAATTACCCGAATCCTTTCGGAACCGGTTTCGGCGGGAATGTGACGGAGATACGTTTCACCGTACCGAAAACCGTGCATGCCCGACTCTACGTCCGTGATGTGACAGGCAGGCTTCTCCGCGTCCTGGTCGATGACAATGTCACGCAGGGAACGCATGCGGTGAGCTTCGACGCCACTGCGCTGAACAGCGGCATGTACTTCTACACACTGGAGACGGAATTCGGAATCGAATCCCGTCGCATGATTGTCATCAGGTAACGCACACAAATACGGAGGACCGGACGGGCCATCGTGCCCGTCCGGTATCGATATGAAAAAAAATATTTATATTCTATCGTTTACACTCGTACTCCTCCTCAACAGTCTCAGCGGGCAGACTTGGAAACCGGTGGAGGTGCCGATCGGAGATGCCAGGTTATTCAGGACGGACCCGCACAGACCAGGTGTGATCTATGTCGGATATCAGGGGGTGATTGCGGGGAGTTCCGATGGAGGCGAGAGCTGGTTTTACAAGCCATACGGCGATGTGTGGGATTTGCCGATCGAGGATTTACTGATTGATGCTGTGGACAGCACGCATTGGTATATTGTCAATGAGGCAGGACTATTGAAATCGACTGATGGTGGGGACTCCTGGTACATGAGCAACAGAGGTCTCGAACATTCTTTCAGACCATTCTTCTCGATCGTCCAGAACCCTGAACATCCCCGGATTCTCTATATCGTCAATGACGGAGGGGTACAGAAATCCACTGACAGAGGCGAGTCATGGATGCCGAGATTGATTGACAATGTCGGACAAATACAAGCGCTCGTTATCAATTCGAGCGATCCGGATTCGCTCTATGTCTTCACAAATTATGGCGAGGTAAAGCGCTGGGTGTCGGGAAATGGCGGATTGACATGGGTGCCGGACCATGATGCTCTCTATGGCAGCCTCAGAAATCACAGTATCGGCCCCGGGGATGAATTGGTTCACGGCAGGAGGGTGAGCAGAGATTACGGAGAAACCTGGACAAGCTATGA
This sequence comes from Bacteroidota bacterium, assembly GCA_018224345.1. Taxonomy (GTDB): domain Bacteria; phylum Bacteroidota; class Ignavibacteria; order SZUA-365; family SZUA-365; genus SZUA-365. Next base: position 3,731 of record JAGTUW010000390.1, on the reverse strand, counting down.
GGAAATGGAAACAATATATTATTACGCACAAGAGCTATATAACAAATCCATAAATATCCCTGAACAGGAATTGTATGTCCTGGTCGGTCCCTCGGGTGTATTCACACGATCATATGAGGATACAATCTGGAGAGCGACGGACTTCTATTGGGGAGATCATCGTGATTCCGTGAGTCAACTTTGGCACATACTGCATTATGAGAGGGAAACGAACACGATTTGGGGTCGGAGGAGCGCACAACTCTGGAAAAGCACGGACGGATGCAAGACCTTCGAGATGGTTGATACCGGGCCGTTCCTCCCAATTGTGTGGGGTCTCCACACACCTGATCCGGCGGGAAATATTATTTTATCAAAAGTACTCGGGACCGTTGACAATGGGAAGACCTGGGATTGGGTCGGATATCTTCCCGAGATGGATCCCTATGTATTCTGGCCCGGCGCCATAAGTCCGATTGATTCGACCTTTCAGCTTCTCGGGAGACCGGTTCCTTGTGTCAAAGTGATTGATCCCGCCGAGAGATTTCGAAGTCGCGGTGTCACCAATTGCCCTATCAATTCAACACTCACTTACAACAGAAAGCTTCATTTCAATCCCCATAATCCGCATGAGATTTTCGGTGGTTACACTGGACTCTGGAGGACAACGGACAGCGTCATACTTCATTACAAATCTCCCGGAGGGCTAAATCCCAGGCCTGATTATTCGATCGGGCCGAAGTTGGAGGAAAACCCCGGAAGCTATAACTGTATGGCCTTCCACCCCCATATAGATGGCGTATATTACTTATGTTGGAATGAATGGTCTCCTCAAAAGGGCGATTGGGCAACGCTGTGGAAGACAACGGACTTCGGTGAGAACTGGACGCCACTGCTCGACTGGTTCAGTTGGTTCTATTCCGATATCGTCATCAATCCCGACAATCCGGATATCATCGTCATCGCCAGCCATCATGGCATACTACGCTCCGGTGACGGAGGCGCAAGCTGGACACAGCATGACGATGCCCCGTTCCACTCGACATATATGACGGAAGTTCTCATCGACCCCCGCATGCCGAATGTGTATTATGCGGCGGCTCGCACTTTGCCGAGACCGGAACCGCAGGCAGGAAGACGTGGCGGATTGTATGTTTCGCATGATTATGCTCAGACCTGGGAAGAGGTGCCGTTGGATGGTATGCATAATGTCTCCATACGGAATATGCATTACCACGAAAACCCGCGACGCCTGTATGTCGGCACTGGTGCCGGGATATATGAAATGCTCCTGCCGGAGGAGACGACCGGAGTGAAGTCCCTGGATGCCCCTGCCTCGCCGGCGGTTCATGTCTATCCCAATCCTGCCCGGACGGGCTCGACGGTGCAGATCGATCTGAAGGAAGTAAAGGGCAGGTACAGCACGGTCGAATTGTTCTCCCTTCAAGGCCGGCGACTCGAACTCCTGCATATGGGCGCAAGCACCGGAACACCATTGAGCCACTCCGTGGGAGATCTCCAACCCGGCGTCTATTATTACCGCGTTACCACGGGCGGAAAGAAAACGACGACTGTCCCGCTCATTATCATCCGGTAGACACAACACAGATTGGCACAATAAGAGCATTTATCGTAAGAAGACGTATCACTGAACTTAGTTAGAGAATATCCCGGAGAATGACACAATGAAAATCGATTCGAGAATCTCAGGAGCGCTGGCAGGCGTGATCGTGATATGGGCGATGCTCATGAACGCACTGCAGGCACAGCAGGTCTCGCACTGGGAGACGGTCTATCCCAATCCCGGAAGCGACACGACCATGCGCTCACCTTCCATGTTCGACATCACATGCATTGACGACTCGCGCTGCTTTGTCGCGATGAACAACGGTCTGCTCGCCACGACGGACGGGGGCGAACACTGGAACTACACCGAGTTGATTCCTGATACAGTGCAGCTCCTGAAGCCGTTGCGTGCGATCACTGTGACCGACGACGGAACGCTATGGACCTGCGGCTGGTACGGCGCGCTCTTCCGCAGCACGGACAACGGCGAAACCTGGGAAGATCGTTCCCTCGCCCCGGAATACGATATGGAGGACATTCATTTTATAGACGCGGATATCGGCTGGATTGCCGGTGATTCGAGTGACGTGAACAACAGTCTCGGGAAGGGTTGTATTCTGAAAACGACCAATGGCGGGGAAGACTGGTTCATCGCCTCGCTTCTACTACCGGATCCTCCGGACGCACCGTTCTGGGTGACATGGATGGGGATACAATTCGTCAGCAGAAAAGTCGGGTATGCAGTCGGGAGACGCAACAGTGTTGCGAGAAGCGACGACGGCGGATTGACCTGGAACCTGTTCTATCCTCTCCCGACATACACCGAACGTTTCTCTGTGTTTGCACACGATGAAGATCGTGTCTTCGTCGGGGGTGACCAGGCCAGTCTGCTGTGGTCCGATAACGGTGGTGTGGACTGGTACAAAGACAGGGTGGGGAGTACGGTCAACTATGATATCCATTTCATAGATGACGAGGTCGGCATTATCGTCGGATCCAACGGTGTAGCCATCACCGGCGACGGTGGCAGGAACTGGACAGCAGACCCTTTGCCCGAGGGCGGCGATCATCGCTGCAGGGCGGTGTTTGTGTCCGACCAATACGCCTGGGTTGTGACCGAGGGCGGCGAAATATACCGCCGGTCCGGTGGACGGACACTCGGATTGAACTCATCACCATACCCGATGACCATGTCACTGCACGCATTCCCCTCACCGCTTTCACTCATGGAGACGGGAAAAGTCCACCTTACCACTCCGGAGGCGACGGACATCGATGTGGCTCTGTATGACATGCTCGGCAGACACAGAGCAACGGTCTGGTCTGGTCACCTGTCACGCGGCGTACATATTCTTTCTCTGCGAGCACCGGCGACGGCAGGAGTGTATTTCCTCCGCGCACACACAACGCAGAACGCGGTCACACGGTCACTGATGGTGGTGCATTAATCTGTTCCTTCCCGTTGACGCGTTCAGCTACAGCCCGCACATCGCGGGCTGTAAGATTGTGTTGTGGTCCGCGACGCTTCAGATCCGTTTTACCATGTCGGTGGTCCCGATGACGACGGCAGTGACACGGGAGAATGGGCGTGTGACAGCATCCCCACTCCATCACCGCAGTCATCGACGCAGGCGTTGTGCGGAGTTGCGACATTATGAAGCTGACCGTTGAGCCCTGCGCCATCGCGAAGGGTGACGCCATCACGGAGCAGATCACCTATTCTGCGATCGGTATGGGTGCGGTGATTTCCTTTACTCCCCGTCACGTCCTCCGCGTGCTTCCGTTGTATGAAATCGAGAATGTGCGGGAGAAGATACCATTTTTCAGTTTGCGTGCGGAATTCGCAATTCGGATGTAGCGGTGACAGGACAACTCTCCTGATCGGCGAATACGGAAGTGACGTGCTCTATGCCACTGCTCTGTTTTTCGGACTCATGAGTCATTTTACAATAGTGTAACAGCATAAAATAAAGTCTGTAGTAAAATAATATCCGGTGCGTGGAGATAATTGATCATTGTATCATAATATGAACGTACCTGCTTCGTGCAGTTATTCCGTTGTAATCGCGTTCCTTTGTGCGGGTTGACTCATTGTGTCGCCGGTGAACACGAACGGAAAGCACTTCGGGCCTCCGTCTTCGAAGCAGTCAAGATCGCTGCTGTTGCGCTGGCCCATTGAGCCGATG
>JAGTUW010000389.1 GCA_018224345.1 Bacteroidota bacterium | reverse complement strand
TTCATTGTGTTTCTCCATGTATGAATTTCTCTTGAGTTTCAATCACTGCGTCCGCATTAATTCGTTTCCGCCGGCACATCCAGCAGTCCGGGCTCGTCAAGCAACTGACGCATGAATGCGATCGCCTTTTCGAGGTTTTCCGCCGCACGCGGAGAAAGTCGTTCACCGAATTCATTGAATTCGTATCCGCGAATACCGAGGACAAACCCGCGGGTCGCGGCCTGAAAGAGGTTGTGCGCCATATGCAACAGCACGGAAGGTTCCACGCTGTGGCTGCTGAAACTCAGGGCCTGCCTGGGTTGCACTTCTTCGAGAAAATACGGTGCCTTTCCATTGACCGACGCATCTGCAAAAATGACGATGTCATGCGCTGCAATCGCATCGGCATCCTCGACACTCAACTGATAGTCGGAATCGACGGTCAGTCCGTCCACCTTCCAGTGTTCCAGGGCGGCGGCAAACGCCGGACCGAGCCCGTCATCGAGCCGGCCGGGATTGCCGTAACCAATCACCAATATGCGGCGTGTCGAATCCATCACGTACTCTTCTGCGCAACCTCATTGCCTTCATGGTCCAGCAGACGCACGGTCAGCGGCATGCGGCCTAGCGCATGCGTGGCACAGGAAAGACAGGGGTCATAGGCACGGATGGCGACCTCGATGTGATTGAGGAGGCCTTCGGTGATCTCGGCTTTGCCGGAAATGTGATCCATTGCCACTTTGGAGACGGCCCGGTTCATCGGTTCGTTGTTGCTGGTCGTCGATACGATCAGGTTGGCCATGACCACCTGGTCGTCGTCATTGACCTTGTAATGGTGGAACAACGTGCCGCGCGGAGCTTCCAGCAGACCGACACCTTCCGGACGACGATCTCCTTTGAGGAGCAGATCGGTCCCCTGCAAGTCGGGATCGAGAAGCAATTCATGGATCTTCTCTATCGAATGCAAGGTCTCGATCATACGGGCCCAGTGGTAGGCCATGGTCAGATTGTTCGGCTTGCCGTCGGTGACAGCCATGAATTCCTTGCGTGCAGCCTCGGCTTCCGGTGTATCGATAAAGTCGCAGGCATTGACGCGTGCGAGCGGTCCTACACGATACCAGCCGTTTTCCGGACCGATTGATTTGATGAAGGGGAATTTCATATACGACCAGTCGCGAACATCCTCACTTATATAGTCGAGATAGTCCGAATAATCGACCTGATCGAAAATGCTTTTCCCCTGTGCATCGATGGCACGCAGGTTGCCATGGTAGAGGTCCATGGCACCGTCTTCACGAATCAACGAAAGATGGTTCGAGTCGAAGGAGCCGAACGGCGCCAGCATCTCAAGATTCTCCACGGTATAATCCTTCGCAATTTTCAACGCACCGCGGGACCACTCGAGCATCTGCTCGATGTCCTTGAGAAATTCATCACGTTCGGCGATGCTGAGATTCTTGTTGACACCGCCCGGAATGGCGCCCGTGCCGTGAATCTTCTTGCCCGCCGTTGCCCTGATGATTTCCTGTCCGTACTTGCGCATCATCACGCCTTGTACGGCAAGGTCCTTGTGCTTGGCCGCGACTCCGATCACATTGCGTATCGCAACGTCTGCATCGAAACCGAAAAGCAGATCGGGGGAAGCGAGATGGAAGAAATGCAGTGAATGCGACTGGAACATCTGTCCATAATGCATCAGACGCCGGATTTTCTCCGCTGTGGGGGTGAGCGTGTCCACTCCCACGATGCGATCCATGGCTTTTGCTGCTGCGAGGTGATGGCTGACGGGACAGATGCCGCAGAGCCGCTGGACGAGCACCGGGGCTTCCCAATAGGGACGGCCCTGAATGAAACGCTCGAAACCGCGAAACTCCACGATATGCAGCCGCGCCTGCTTGACCTTGTTCTCTTCATCGAGCAAAATGGTCACCTTACCGTGTCCCTCGACGCGGGTCACCGGTTCGATGACAACCTTTCTCAGATCATTTGTATCTTGCACGTTTATTCTCCTGTTCCTGGATAATGAGGTTTCCGAGCGTATCAGTCATATTTGACGAGTTCGTATGGCAGATCGATGGGCTTGTCGCTCAGTAACGCGACCAGTGTCTGCCATATCGTGTCGGCCGTGGGGGGACACCCCGGAAGGTAGTAATCCACTTTCACCACTTCGTGACAAGGGTAGACCTTGTCAAGAAGAAGCGGTATTTCCGGATCGTTCGGGATGCGGCCGCTCGGGTTGTGTACGCTCGGACCATTGAGATAGGCTTCATCGAGACATTCTTTCAGCGAAATCGTGTTGCGCATGGCGGGGAGGCCGCCGTTGATCGCACAGTCACCGAGAGAAACAAGGATTTTACAATGCTTGCGGAAATCCTGCAGGACGCGAACGTTTTCTTCGTTCGCGCAGCCGCCTTCCACGATGCCGACGAGACATTCGCCGGTGAATTCCTTGATGTCGTTGATAGGGGATTTATCGAAATCGATCAATTCCACGAGTTGCAGGATGCGTTCGTCAATGTCGAGTATGGACATGTGACATCCGAAGCATCCGGCCAGGGACGTGGTTGCAATTTTTGGCTTTGCCATAGCTCTGTTCTGCTCCTTGGTCATTGTTTGTTTGCTTCGATGTCCGCACCAATCGGTTCATGGTCATATTTTCTCTGACCGATCGGGATCGTGAAGCCGACATGTTTTTTGAGAATCGCACCGACAGGACAGACCTCGACGGCCTTGTCGGAAACGTCGATATTCGTGTCGACCAGCTTCGCCTGCGCGTTGACCGCGATACGCTTGCCGGGTCCACGACCGACGAACTGAAACACATTTTTTCCATCAAGATCGCGTGAGGCACGCACACAGCGCGCACAGAGAATGCATCTATTATGGTCGATGAAAATATCCTTATGTGATGCGTCGACATTGCGGTCAGCAGGAAACATGTACGGATATTTGGGGGCGGCGATACCGAAACGATACGCCAGCGCCTGCAATTCGCAGTTTCCGCTTTTCTCGCAGAACATGCAGAAATGATTTCCTTCGACGAACAGCATGTCGATGATGTTGCGACGGAATTCGAGTAATTCCTCGGTTTCGTTTTCGACGATGATGCCTTCAGCGACAGGTTGCGTACATGCGGACTGGAAGCGACCGTTGATTTTCACAGTGCACACGCGGCAGCTCCCATAAGGGGGCAGACCGTCGAAAGCACAGAGGCGCGGGATGTAAATCCCGGCCACATCCGCGGCGACCATAACGGTCTGCCCATGGCTTGCCCGGACTTCGACGCCGTCAATTTCAAACGTGATTGTATGTTCACTCATGATATTCTTCCGTGTTCTTTCAATGATAAATTATTCGGCGAAATGCATGGACGGCCGTCCGGCAATGTCCTTCGCTGTGCTGAGTGCGTTTTGAATATTGAAGGTCGGCTGGAACTGCTGTCCTTCCTTGACCAGGGCCTGATACAATGGACGGAAGTTCTTCAGAGAACTGAGGATCGGGTTCGGGGAAGTTTGTCCGAGACCACAACGGCTGGTCGCCTTGACCGATGCGCCGAGCTCCTCGAGATATGTCAGATCGGAGGGTTCGCCCTGTCCATGAATGATATCAACGAGTCTCTGCTTGAGCAGTACGTTGCCGACACGGCAGGGTGTGCAGTACCCGCAACTTTCCTCGATGAAGAAATCCATAAAATACTCGACCACTTCCAGCAGGTTCCGCTCAGGGCCGAAGACCATCAACGCGCCACCCGTCGCAAGATCGTCGTAGCAGATGATGCGATCATACATGTCCGGACCGATAAGCTCTCCGCTCGGGCCACCCACCTGCACTGCAGCGGCACCGGTACCACCGGCCATCTCCAACACATCATGCATTGTCATTCCGAAAGGAACCTCATACACACCCGGCCGACGGATGTCGCCACCAATGCTCAGCAGCTTCGTGCCGGTACTGCCCTTCGAACCGATCTGTGAGAACCAACCAGCTCCCTGGTCGATAATGCGAGCCACACAGCAAAGAGTCTCGACATTATTCACTGAAGTCGGGCAATCGAGGTAGCCCTTCTGTGCCGGGAATGGCGGCCTGTTCTTCGGGTCACCACGCAGCCCTTCGCAGGAACTGATCAACGCGGTTTCCTCACCACAGATATATGCTCCTGCACCCATCTGGATTCGAATATCAAAATTAAAACCGTTGTGCCCCATGACATCGTTGCCAAGCATTCCCATATTCCGTGCCTTCTGCAACGTGTCCTCCAGGAAGGGCCGGAGATAAGCGTATTCGCCACGGAGGTAGATCACCCCCTCTTGCGCACCGATGGCATATCCGGCGATCACCATGCCTTCAATCAGCAATTCAGGACGCTCGGTGAGAATGACGCGATCCTTGAAAGTACCGGGTTCGCCTTCATCAGCGTTGCAGATAACGAATTTTCTTTCACCCTCCGCTGCACGCGTAAAATCCCATTTCATACCCGTCGGAAATCCCGCGCCACCACGACCACGCAACCGTGCGGTCTTCACCGCGCGAACGACTTCGTTGGGACTCATGGAAAGCGCCTTCCGCAATGCATTTCCACACTCAAGTGGTGCGAAAATCACTTCACCGAACTTGCGGATGTTATTCGATACCGCCGCACTGACGAGCGGATTCGAATTGTTTCCGTCGCCAAGCCGCCGGCGCAACCGCTCGGGGGGAATACCCGCCCTGAGCTGCTCGACGATCTCGACTGCCGCGTCACCGGATAATTCAGTAAAGATCTCGTCGTTGATCATCACAGCCGGCGCCTGATCGCACATGCCGATACACGGCGTCACTTCCAGCGTGATAAGACCATCCGGAGTTGTTTCTCCAACGGAGATACCCAACGTATCAGAGAAAGCCTGCTTGATGCGTTCAAAGCCGAACATGCGATCAATAATATCATCGCAGAGACGAATGGTAATCTTGCCCTTTTGTTCTTTTGAGAAAAAAGCGTAGAAGGACACCACGCTTTCCACTTCGACCCGATGGGTTCCAACCTGCTCTGCGATCAGATCCATCGCATCATCAGACACATGTCCAAGGCATTCCTGCAATTCGCGCACGATGTCTATCATCCGCGTCTTGTCGTTTTCAAACCCCGTACAGATGGTCTTGACGACGGTTTCTAAATTGTCTGACATCCAAATACCTCTCTGTAAATCATTGTGATTGAATCACGATCTCAGATAAAGAGATTTCATCATACAAATTTACGAATCGCTGAAAATCCAAACAAGTATTCAAGAAAAATTTCTCGAATAGCAGTGCTGAAAAAGCAGTGAAAAAACCGGATTCATCTCTGAAAAACCGGATTCATCTCTGAAAAGCCGGGTTCATCTCTGAAAAGCCGGGTTTCAGCTATGGAAACAGGCAACAGGAATTGCACTGGCTGGCCGAACGGTAAGAGGCATCGTCAAAGATGCCTCTTATACACGTCTGCTCCGCGATGATCGATGCTACCTGCAGTCGCGATGCATCAGCTAGCTGTGATCAGATCTCTATTTCAGGTCAATTGTCTTCTCTGAAGGTGCTGCCTCAGATCTTGATGTTATATCGCTTCATGAGCTTGTAAATCGTAGTACGACCAATACGCAGAAGCCGCGCCGCCTGGAAAACGTTGCCACCGGTGGTCTCGAGAGCCAGCCGTACACCGCGTGCCTTGAGCTGATCCATACTGGGAATAGTCGCAGTGGAACCCGTCAACATGACTTCGGTGCCGGATTCGACCTCCATGCCGAGGGCAGAAAGAATCGCAGGCGGAAGGTCCACGGGCCGGATCTCCATTGTGTCTGTCAGCACCACAGCACGTTCAATCGAGTGCTCAAGCTCCCTGTTGTTCCCGGGCCAGGAATAGCGACGCAGAATCTGCTTCGTCTCATTGCTGAACGTGAGTCCGGGTCGCCCGATTTTCTCGGCATGCATGCGCAAGTAATAGTCCGCAAGCAGCGGAATGTCTGCTACCCGCTCACGCAAGGCGGGTAATCTGATCGGGAAACTGGCAAGTCGATAATACAAATCCTCGCGGAACGTCCCGGCAGTGCATCTCCTGCGCAGGTCCTGCGCTGTTGCACTGATGATGCGAACATTGGTGGGGATGTCGCTGTCTCCACCCAGACGCCGGAATGATTTGGTCTGTATGACACGGTACAGACGGCCCTGCAGCGAAATATCCAATTCCCCGATTTCGTCGATGAACAACGTCCCGTGCTCGGCCTGCTCGAACACCCCCTGCTTCACCTCATCACCGTCTCCATAACAACCCGCCTCATGCCCGAACAGCTCATTCTCTATCAGATGGTTGGGGATGGTCGAGCAACTCAACATGACAAACGGACCGTTGCCGCGGGTTCCGTTATAGTGAATTGTACGTGCGAAATATTCTTTGCCCGTCCCTTCCTCACCTTCAAGCAACACACTGATGTCATTCTTGCAGGCCTTTTCGACAGAATGAATGATGTTGCGCATACTACCTGACCGGGCAATGACAAGACCGAGATCTGTCTGTTCCGCCAACGATTCCTTCAACGCCCGGTTCTGCAATCTCAATGCGCGTATCTGGGCAACAAGACGCAACACAACCTCGAGTTGTCCTCGCCGTACCGGCGTGCACAAAGGGATATGGACCGGAGTCGTGTCACTGTCATCAGACTGCATCCTGGTGGAGGGAGAGATATGATCGGGATTGCCGGCGTCAACACCGGCAGGACGCGTATCACTTTCGCTCAAAACCAACAGCAGAGCATCCGGATGGTGATACGGCAGATCTGTAAACCACTCCGGTGACCGGAAAAGCTCCGATTGCTCGGCAATGACAGCATCGAACTCGATTTCAGGCCGCGCCCGAAGCTCGGCGATGCTTCCAACATTCGTCAGAGTATAGTCCGGGGACTCCCGGACATACTCGGCGATTGTATCAAGTGATTGAACATCTCTTCCTATCAGTAAGATGTGTGTCGGTGTTCCAGCAGGCGATTCAGGCGGCATAAAGACTCAACAGTAAGAACTCAACAGTATTGTACTGCCGCAAATATATATTTTTCCAACGATAATTGAAATTACAGTAAAATAAAATATACAATACGATAACCGGGGAATTTCAGGCGACATTCGCGACGCTGTTGAGCAGCGTGAGTGAGGGGACCGCAGCAAGATGGTGTGTGGTTGAAGTTTCTTCCTCGGCAACACCGTGTTCGACCTGCGAAACCGTCGGAAAGGTCAATGTGAATTCTGAACCCTTGCCTTTCTCGCTCCTGGCATGGATACGTCCGTTGTTGAGTTCGACGAAATTCTTCGTAAGCGCCAGGCCGAGTCCCAAACCATCATAGGGGCGGCAGTACCCGGTCTTTTCCTGGGAAAAGACCTCAAACACCTGGTGAAGATACTCTTCGGAAATTCCTATGCCGGTGTCCCTCAGGCTCAATGTGCAATCATGTCCCTCGCCGCTGAGAAACAGCTCGATTTCTCCCTGCTCTGTATATTTGACCGCATTGTCCAGCAGATTGCTCACCGCCTGCTCCATCGAATACCGGTCGGCATAGACGATCGCCTTGCTCAACGTGGATTTGAATATAAGAGAGAGACCGCGTTCGCGTGCCATGCCATGAAACTGACGGGCAAGCAGACGTGAGGATTCAACGACGTCAAAATCCTCCGGGTTGACGGTAAACGTTCCGGCCCGAAGACTGGAGATATGTAACAACTCCTCGACCGTCCGCATTAATCTTTTTCCCGCGTTTTTCATGCTGTCCACGTACATTTCCTTCTCTTCTCCCTCCGCAGTACCGGTACCGCAGAGCAGGTCGACGTAACCGAGTATGACATGCAATGGTGTACGAATCTCATGCGACATTGTCGCGATAAAGAAATCCTTGAGTCGATCGGAATGCTCCGCCTTGTCACGGGCGGCGACAAGATCAATTTCCGTCTGCCGCCTGGAGGATATTTCACGCCGCAGCTCCGCATTGAGCGCAGCGAGTTCCTGCGTGCGCCGGTCGACCAGAGTCCTGAGCATTGATTTGTTACGCAGGGAGACGCACAGCAGCGACATGACAAGGAGAATGATGAGTCCACCCGCAAAGCGAAACGTCAGCACAGCTTCTCCTGCCATGGCATACCAACCCGTTCCGGGAACCGCCGCCAGTTCCCAGTAGCCATCAAGCAGCGGGATGCGCTGTAATTCCGGTTGCTGCGCGAAGACCTCTTCCTCCCCGAAAAATACACCATGATGCCGATCCCTGACCGCATACTTCAGCGTTCCGTCTCCACTGAGCATCCCGGCTTCGGAGAAGAGTCCCGGAATATTGATCACAACCGCTGCCAGTCCCCAGACCTTTTTCCCATCCATGATCGGCAGACGGGCGACCAGTCCGAGTCCTCCCTGCTTGAGTTCAATCGGGCCGTTCAGTGTGACATGTTCACTTTCATACGCACGCCGCACGGAGACTGCGACTGCCGGACGCGGATCATGAAGGATATCATGTCCTATCGCAGCTTCATTCCCCTTGAGTGGAGCCATATGTGTAATGACACCGTCCTGCACGAGTTGAATTGCACGCACCGACGATGCGTTTCCCCGCAGTGTTGTAGCGATCGTTTCAAATTGCCTGTCGAGCTGAGGATTTCGATGATTCGATTCGACGAACCCGCGTATACCATAGAGAAGTGCGACTTTGCTGCCGAGTGCGTCGCTGAGCGCACTGCCCTGGCGCACAAGCTGTTCGGCAACAGCCAGCCGGGCACGTGTTTCCACCCACCGGCCGTGGATACTGTCCAGAAGATAGAATGCCCATGCGAGGAGCAGGAAAATCAGGGAAAGAGATATGAGTTCCTTGGAATTCAACCAATGCATGACGTGGCCTCTCGAAATCGCGTGTGACGGAACCCCGGTTCCGTTTTCCGTTCCCGACGGCACGGGAAGCGGTTGTAGCTGCATACCGTCTGCAAGCTAGGCGGCGAACATGAACAACAACTTAACTTCACATGAAAATTCTGTAGGATTTCCGGTCAGTATGAATAAAAAATCCGTCTGCCGGTGTAACATTTCTCCTCCGGCCTTGTCTTTACCCCATTGATGCCAAAAACTTTCATGTCTTCATCACTGCTGAAAGGATATTACGATGAAACAGGTGCTACAATGGACACTCGTTCTTTTTCTCGGATTCGCGAGCGTGGCGCTCGCGCAAAACAGCCGCATGATACTCCTCATCGAGCCCGCCGCTTCGCCGGGCAGCCCTCTCGCCATCGAAGCGGGAGAGGTCGTTCAATTCAGCGCCAAAGCATATGAATACAGCAGCGCCGGGATGAAAGTGGAGGTGCCCATCACAGCCATTACCTGGTCCGTCGATCCTGCGACCTTCGGCAGCATTACCCAACAGGGTGAATTCACAGCGACAGCGCACATGACAAACATCCTCCACGGCACCATCACCGCAACGGCATCTGTCGGACCGGTGACAATCAGCAGCAGTGTGGTCGCACGATTGCGAAGCAATGCGAGCTATACTTTCTCCGGTACCGTGCTCCATGGCAATACGGCAATAAAAGATGCGAAAGTTGTCATTACAAGCGTGGGGATGTTGCCTTTCATGCTCGATGGACGCACCGACGCGAATGGCGCATACAGCATCAATGTTCCCCCCGGGAGCTACATCGTTCGCGCACAGGCACACGGCTATCTTCCACAATATTTCGATGGAGTCTCGGATCCACAGGACGCCAAGGTGTTCGACACCGATCCGGCACAACAGGTGATCGGCAATATCGATTTCAATCTGGATACAGGCGGCAGTATCCGCGGCCAGGTCACTGACGCGGCGACCGCTGCACCGATAGAACATGCGCTGGTATACGCGTTCGAGGGAAACAACACACGGCCGCCCGGCAATGTCGGGCAGTTTGTCGCCCGTACTGACGTGCATGGCGCCTATGTCATTGAAGGCCTCCCTGATGGTGACTACCTCGTCTCAGCAAATCACAAGGATTACATCACACAGTTCTACGATGGACAGGAGACACCGTCCACTGCTACCGCCGTGACCGTGTCCGGCGGTGCTGCGATCGACGATATTGACTTCGCCCTCAATGAACGTCAACCGGATCCGGTCTTTACCTTCAGCGGCAGCGTCCATGCGGGGAGCACGCCAATCCCAGGCGCAACTATTTCCATCATCCACAAGGGACGGTTGCCGTACACGATCGACGGACAGACGGATGCGAATGGTTACTTCAGCATCGAGGTGCCACCCGGCAGCTACATTGTGCGCGCGGAAGCAAGCGGCTATATGACACTGTTCTTCGACAATGCCGGGACCGCCGCCGAAGCACATGTCTTCGTTACCGATCCCTCACAGCTGCTGATCGGCAATATCGATTTCAATCTGAGCAAAGGCGGCAGTATTCGTGGCCAGGTCACTGATGAGGCAAC
>JAGTUW010000388.1 GCA_018224345.1 Bacteroidota bacterium | reverse complement strand
GGTTGAAAACCTCCCCTCGGGCGGTAAACTGCTTATCGATCTCGGAAAAATTTCCGAAGATGTCATACCGGACGGAAAACTCAATACCGAGGACGATGTGATTTCCGGTTCTATCCGTAACGGTATCCTGGATCCGGGGGAGGATGTCGGTCTCGACGGCCTGACGAATGCAGAGGAGCAGGAACGGTATGCGGACGAGATTGTGCTCTACGGACTGGACCCGGCGGATCCCAGTGGCGATAATTTCTTCTATGATCCGGATAACTGGACACGCTTCAACGGCACCGAAGGAAATATCGATGACCCCGCCGGCCAGTTTCCCGACACCGAGGATATGAACAATAACGGAATTCTCGATCTGGCCAACGATTACTTCCGTTATATCATCGATCTGGATACGACACGTTTCGGCGATCCGTCCAACCGCAATCCCTATGTGGTCGGCGGCGGAACAAACGGATGGTATCAATTCCGCATCCCGCTCGCCAACCCGGATGAGAGTAACGGTACACCAGCGCTGGATAATGTGGAATACCTCCGTGTCATTCTCACCGACATGGAACAAGCCGATCCGGAGGCACGGGTCAATGTACGTATCGCCGAATTCAACTTCGTCGGTAATCAGTGGTACGAACGGCTGCAGAATGACCCGTTGCTGACCGTTAGTGTCGTGAACGTAGAAGACAATCCTGAATATGACGTCCCTCCCGGCGTCATCCGGCCACGGGATCGCACCCGGCCGGATCAGGAGATTTACGGAAACGAACAGTCTCTGTCACTTGATTTCACAGACTTGCCGGGAGACACATTACGTGAGTCATATCGCATTTTCCCCGGGAATGGAATAGACCTGTTCAACTACAGGCAGATGAAAATGTACGTCCATGGCGATCCGAATCTCCAAGGACGACAGTATGAAATGGTCATGCGCTTCGGCATCGATACAGATAATTACTACGAATACCGCATGCTGGTCGAACCCGGTTGGACTTCCAACAACGAGGTGTCGATACGCTTCAGTGATCTGACTGCTATCAAAAGCCTTATCGACAGCACCAGCGCTTATGACGACTTCCGCGTCCCGGGAAAACAGAATGCATGGTTCTGGGTGCATGGGAACCCCGATATGGTACGGGTACAGTTCATCAGCGTCGGTGTCCGGAACCTCGAAGCGGAGCCGATCACCGGACGTCTGTGGATCAATGAGCTCCGTGTCATTCAGCCGAACCGTGAAACCGGTTACGCGTACAATGCCTCGATGAGCCTGCGTCTTGCCGACTTCGCCGACATCAGCGCCAATGTCAGCCACACTGACCCCCATTTTCATGGATTGTCCGAACGTTTCAGCGCATCACGTGCATGGACGACGAACTGGAACATGACGACGACATTGAACATCGACAAAGTGTTTCCCGAGGATTGGCAGGGAACTCAGCTCCGTGTCACCTACGCACACGCGGAGAATCTGACCAAGCCCCTGCTGGTACCCGGTCAACCGGATGTGGAGGTCGAAGGCATGGTCTCGGCCATGGCCGAGCGGATGCGCTCGGAAGGAAAAACCCAGAGAGAAATCGACGAAGCGACACGGAACGCGCGAGTTGCAACACAGACCCTCTCCATCCGCGACAGCTGGGCCATTCCCACTGTCCGCTTGAAAGCTCCGGGAGAGAGCTGGCTGGTCAAGGATGTCGTCAATCGTCTCGAACTCAGCTATAATTATTCCATTACACGATTTCGCGACCCGGTCTTCCGTTCCCGTCGGAATTGGCAATGGCAGGCACGCATCGGCTACGGATACGATTTCGGCCGGGAAGCATACATCCAGCCTTTCGCTTTCTTTGATGGCCTCCCCGTCCTCGATTTTTACAAGGACGCCAAATGGTATTTCCTGCCCACACGAATCGCCGCTGATGCAGGCCTCGAGCGCTCGCGAATCGAGGAAGTCGAGCGTGAACCACTGCGATATCGCCCTTTCACGCGCACCTTCATGCACAGCCGCTCGGCGAATATGGCATTCACGCTCTCGGAGCAGAGCCTGATGAACTTCAGTGGAAATTACAGCACTTCCCTGCAATCGTCCCTGCTGGGTCTGGAAACGGAATTCGTGCGAGATGAATTCGGTCAGATTGCAACTGACCAATTCAATCTCCCCATTGTCACGCAGCGACAGAGTTCCACAATCTTCGATGATATTTTCTTCGGTCGCAACGGCAGCCTGTTTTTCGGAATACCGACCCAGTACCAGCAACAGTTTTCACTCAACAGCCGCCCCCTGCTTCCGACCCTTTTCGACCTCGATCGTCATCTCGATCTCAATCTCGGCTATCAGGTCTCGTACAATTGGCAACAGAATATTCAACAGGAAGAACAAGGGCGTTCGGCAAGCTACAACGCCAGTATCAACGCACAGTTGACCGTCAAGCTCAAAGCACTGTTCGAACCGCTGTTCGGTGATCGTGAAGATGCAGCAGGCGCAGCCCCGCAAAGGAAACCTGCGCCAGGCC
This sequence comes from Bacteroidota bacterium, assembly GCA_018224345.1. GTDB lineage: Bacteria > Bacteroidota > Ignavibacteria > SZUA-365 > SZUA-365 > SZUA-365. The sequence goes on along the minus strand of JAGTUW010000388.1, from coordinate 14,964 downwards.
GCCGCAGCACCCCCCAACCTGAGCCGGAGCCGGAACCGGAAATTGATCCTGAATTGCAGGAATTGCGTATGCAGCCGCTCTCCGAATTACTCCAGCTTCTCGAACAACGCCACCCGGGAGAAGCGGCCGGGATACTCGACAAGTACGGTGAATTCATAGATCAGGAAGAGGAATTGGCGGAGATGAAGCGCAGCGCGGTAGAGGAAAGTGAACTCGAGCGTGTCGTGCAACTCAATGAAACCATCCAGAAAGTGCGAAAGGAAGTCATCGCAATACTCCATGGTGAACAGGAGCCACCTGAATTCAAGGATGAAGGTGACACACCCGACGAAGGAAAGGGTATACCCATCGGCGATATTCTTGCTGATGCAGCGTACTATGCACTGAAAATTCCCTTCCTCGATTACGACAACGTTGCTTTCAGCTTCTCGCAGAATAACAGCAGTCAGGTCGCCGGCGTACGCGGGCAGACCGGTTTTTCGACATTCTGGACCAGCGTCCCCTTCGGCAACCCTCCTGATCCGGATCTTGGTCCGTCACGCCTGTATCAGTTGGGACTCGTCAGCGACCCGAATCCCTCTTCAGGGCGCATTGCGTTCAAAAGCGCCTTCCCTTTCGTCGGCATCGAAAATTACAGTCGCGGACTGCGCGCCCCGAACCCGAGCGGTACGTATGTCGACAACTACACACAAAGCAACAATTTCTCGATCAAGACAAACCGCCCTCTCTGGGAAGGAGCACGCCTTGATCTGAACTGGGATCTGAAATGGTCGCTCAATAAAAACTACCAGATCCGCACGGATGATCTGGGGAATCAACGCATCGCCAGCGTCACGACCACCGGCAAACTCGAACGCTCCTTCATGGCTTTCCCGGATTTCCTCTTCTTCAGTGCTTTCAACACGAATATGGGATCGGTCAACGACCGCTTCCAGGAAATGGCCGCGGATCCGAATGACACGCGTCCGGACGCCGAAAAGCTTGCAGATGCCTTTGAAGAAGGTTTCGAGGCCGTCCCCTGGTTACGTAGCATCATGGGAGCATTTTTCCCGCGCCTCAATTACGGGCTGCGCTGGGATGGTCTGGAGAAATGGGCGTTGCTTGAGGATCTGGCTGACCGCATATCACTTGAGCACCGCTACTCCTCCACGTTCTCCACCGGCTATCGCAACAGTCAGGATACCGGGGAACGCATCACCGAAAGCCAGCAGGCCGGCTACGGCTTCCAGCCATTGATCGGATTGCAACTGGCCTTCAACCAGCTCTGGGGTGGAGACTTGACTGTCAATACACGCTGGGATAAAAAAGGCATCTTCAATCTGAATACCGCGTCAAGCAACATTATTGAAGAAAATTCGGATGAACTCTCGCTGACCGCCGATTACAAGAAAAACGGTTTCGATGTTCCGATGTTCGGACTCACCCTTCAGAATGACATTCAATTCACCCTCGCTGTGACAGTCAACAAAACTGCCTCCCGCATCTACAGCATCACTGATCTTGCCAGTGGCGGTCAGCCGCGTGAAGGCATCATCCGGATCAGCATTGAACCCCGTGTGAAATACAGCGTCAGCCAGCGTGTCCAGGCCTCGCTGTTTTACCGGTACGAACGGACACGGCCGGATGCGGATGTCGGATCCCGCATTCCGGGCAGCACGATCCATGAAGGCGGCCTCGAAATCCGCATCACCATTGCGGGCTCCTGATACCATGCTGTAATGATGCTTCCGTCGTTGCGACTTGCATGACAGGAAGCGCAGTCCCATTTTACAATATTCATTTACTTTCCCTTGTGATGACGAAGAGGAATTCATGAGTCTCAATTTACAGGATATGATGGCCAAGGTACAGGAATTGCAGGGTCGCGTCAGCGAAGTGCAAGCCAAACTCGGCGAATTGGAAACCACTGCCGAAGTCGGTGGCGGCATGGTGTCGGTCACCATGAACGGAAGACAGGAGGTCAGAAAGATTACGCTGGAAAAAAGTGTGGTCACACCGGAAGACATCGAACTGCTGGAGGATCTTATTCTTTCTGCCGTCAACAAGGCCATCGACCAATCAAAAGCTATGGCGCAGGAGGAAATGGGGAAAGCGACCTCGGGTATGATCCCGAACATACCCGGGCTTAACCTGGGTAATATGGGAATGTAAGTCCACAATATGCTTTCCACCTCACCTTCTCTCGATGCCCTTATCGCCGAATTCTCGCGTCTGCCGGGAATCGGCCGTAAAACCGCACAGCGGCTCGCACTGTACATACTCAAACGTCCCCGTCAGGAAGCGGAGCAGATGGCTGCGGCGCTGTTGAGTGTCAAGGACAATGTGCGTACCTGCTCGCGCTGCTGCAATATCACGGAAGAAGACCCCTGCGTCATTTGCACCAGTCATCGCAGGGATGCCCGTGTCATCTGCGTCGTCGAGGATTCCAACGATGTGTTCGCCATCGAACGTACCAACGAGTACCGCGGGCTCTACCATGTACTCGGCGGCCGCCTCTCTCCACTCGATGGCATCGGACCCGACGATCTTCATGTCCGTGAGTTGCTTGATCGTGCGCAGGACGGGATTGAAGAAATCATTCTTGCAATGAACCCTGATGTCGAAGGTGAAGCGACAACGCTCTACCTTTCCCGCCTGCTCAAACCCATCGGTCTCCGTATCACCCGGATTGCGCGGGGCATACCGATGGGAAGCGATCTTGAATTCACCGATACCGCCACGATCACACGCGCCTTCGAAGGCCGTATACTTATTTGACTTCACCGGAATGGACTGCCCATGTCCTGGTACACCCATTGGTTTACGGACGACATGTATATCGAACTCTATGCCCATCGTGATGCAACTGAAGCGCGACTGGCTATCGATTTGTTCGAAAAGGTGACCTCCCTCCAACCGGAAACAACATCGGCACTGCCCACTCCAGCCGCACCCGTGACGGGTACACAGAGCAGCTTCACCGGCCCACTGCTTGATCTGGCCTGCGGAAGCGGGCGCCATGCATTTGAACTGGCCAGACGTGGTTATACCGTCATCGCTGCTGATCTCTCCCCGACGCTACTGAGAGTCGCCGCAGCCAAGACACAACGATATCGTCATCGCGTCGGACTCCTCCGCGCGGATATGCGCCGCCTTCCCTTCACCCGCTCTTTCTCCGCAGTGCTGCAACTCTTTACCGCCTTCGGCTATTTTCGCAGGGATGCTGAAAATGAAGCCGTCATCAATGGTGTCCGCGCCTGTCTGCCCTCCGGCGCTTGGTACATGCTCGATTTTCTGAATGCGGAAGCCGTCGCCGACATGATCGTACCATACTCTGAAACACAGACCTCCAGTGGGACAGTCATTCAGGAGCGCTCTATCCGGGACGGTCGTGTGGAAAAACGTATCCATATTCGGGAGAACGATCAGGAACGTGAGTTTACAGAATCGGTGCGTCTGTTTACCTGCGATGATTTTGCCCGGATGTTCACCCGTAATGCGTTTCAACTCGCGGAGGTTTACGGCAATTACGACGGTGCGGCCTATGAAACGGATTCTCCACGCTGTCTCATGTTCGCGAAAGCAATATGATGTCCCGACTCATCATATCACCCGCTATAGACCTACGCTGGGTCCTTTGTTTCTCCCTGCTGATCGTTCTTGTTTTCGGAGGCTGCGGTCTCTTCGAAACACGTGATCCCGAACCCCCGACCACCGGAAGCTCCACATTCGTTCCGCCGACAGCACCGGACATCGTGCTGAGCAATCTTGAGAATGCCGTGGCGGAAAAAAATACGGAAAATTACATACGCTGTCTGGTCGACACATTGAATTCCGACCGACGTTTCCTTTTCATTCCGACCACAACGGCAGCGGGACGCTATGCGGGGACGTTCGCCGATTGGTCGATCCAATCCGAACGTTCCTGGTTTTCAGCGATGAAAGCCTTCGCACCCAGGGATGCCTCCGCTTCCCTCTCACTGCTCGGACAATTTTCGGTCACAGCGGCAGACTCGGCTATTTATGAAGGCAGTTATGAAATGAATTATCGTCATGGGGTCTCAAATGTCAGCGAAACAGTACGTGGCACTCTGCAATTCGTTCTTCATATAGACAGAAACTCCATCTGGAGCATCACACGCTGGTCCGATATTCCCCTTCCCGATGCAACAAGTTGGAGTGAATGGAAAGGGCGCTTCGCAAATTGAATCACGCATCACATATCGTCACATACAGTACTATCGTCACATACAGTGCCGTCCCCGACCGCCCGCACTTCCGCAAAGCAATGCGTCATGAACGCAGCAGGAGACCGGCTCTCCAGGACCTGCGTTTCTGCTCATTGCTTTTTCTCATTTTCATGTTATTGACAGTAACCGCCTGTAACCCCTTCGCACCCGCAATCGACGAAGACGCATTCAACGAAAGTGGTCTGATCTCAGATCAGACAACGGTCGAGGGCCTGTTTCAGAATTTCCGTTACGCATATACATTCAAGGACACGACCATTTATGGCGGACTCCTCACCCAGGATTTTACTTTCACCTATCGCGATTATGAACGTAACATTGATGAGAGTTGGGGTCGCGATGAGGAAATGCGCATTACCTGGCATCTCTTTCAATCCGCTTCCAACCTCAATCTTGTCTGGAACAATATTGTCGGCTTTTCCGGTGATTCGCTGCGCTCAAGCGTCACACGTGGTTTCAATCTGACGGTCAACTTCAACCCCAACGATATTATTCGTGTCGACGGCCGCGTCAGCCTGAACCTCTTCCGCAGCGATGTCGAAGATCCCTGGAGAATCACACAATGGCGGGATGAATCGAATTATTGACCTCCCCGCTGCATCTCCGATACTCCCACCTTTCAGCCTCCTTTCTTCATATCGCAATGTGAACATTCTTCACTTGTTGTCACTGATTTTCACAGAAAATTCGTGCAACATTTCGAATCCGGCCTGTATTCGTGGCTTTTTGTTTGGCATGATTATTGAACAATTATTCTGTGCTGTTGTAACCGCTAATTGGAGATTTTCATGGTCGGTCAGCAAATGATAATGGAATCACGCGTTCGTACACTGTACGGACAAAAGTCGCCCGCTTCACATCCCCGCACACGCTCAAAGCGATCCAGAATGCCGGCTGCCTCCATCCTTTATTCCGTCCTGAAATCTCTCAGAATGCTGACAGACCGTATCCGCGGTAGGTTGTGCTTGCCACGATAAGTAGTGTCGCACGATTACACAGCGCATCATCGACATTTTCGCTTACGTGTTTACATAGATCAACCCCCGATTTCGGGGGTTTTTATTTGCCCCCTTTCGTTTTCCCTTGTACCTGAATTTATGTCCAGCTATTTTCCAGACATTGTTACTGTTGCACAACATGAGGGATGCCGACATGGACAAAGAACTGGATCAATTTTTTGAGAATTATGACATCAGCGGCGCAGAGGACGAGGATGTATATCGCAGACAGGCAAAACAGGTCAGCGAGGAGTTTGAGGAAAAAATCGAACGCGTGGGCAGGAAACTGCGTTTTGCAGAAGATCTCCTGGCACTGTTCCGCTATTTCATGGACCCTGCTGTACCGTGGCAACGCAAAACCATAGTTGTCGCCGCATTACTGTATTTCATTTCGCCCATCGATGCGATTCCTGACCTTCTGCCGCTTGCCGGGTATCTCGATGATCTCGGGGTCATTCTCGCCGTGACGAAATTCATGTCGGCCGAGCTTGCCCCGTATTATGCGATGATGCATTACAACACTGCACCCGCACGGCCCAGCGGCGCAGGCGCTACCACAATGCGAGAAAAAGAGACAGTCACGATGGAATGACCAGAACGTTGAACGAAGGCGACCAATCCCTCTACGATCGTGCACGGGGACCGCGAGTTACCGCGGAGACGCACCACGGGGGAAACAGGTGGCAAACCATCAGATCACTATTCATGTTCAATCAGGGAGACTGACACATGCAATCGCAATTTAATGACGCAGTGCTCGCACTGCAGAAACATTTCTCCTACCCGGCGTTCCGCCCGGGACAGGACAGTATTATCAACACCATACTCGAACGGCATAACGTCCTTGCCGTCATGCCGACGGGTGGCGGAAAATCCATCTGCTACCAGATTCCGGCTCTTTTGTTCGATGGACTCACCATTGTGGTTTCTCCTCTCATCTCACTGATGCAGGACCAGGTCGCCTCACTCGAACGCGCACGTATCCGCGCAACGTTCATCAATTCACTGCTCGACTACGGGGAGGTGATGGCGCGGCTCGATCGCGCCCGCAACGGCTGGTACAAGCTGATGTACGTGGCGCCGGAACGTTTCGAAAGCCGCGCCTTCATCGAACGAATGAAGGGCATGCGTATCGCCATGATTGCCATCGATGAGGCACATTGCATCAGTGAATGGGGACACGACTTTCGGCCCAGCTATACACGCCTGCGCGAAGCGATCGCCATGCTCGGCTCACCGCAGGTTGTTGCTCTGACCGCCACGGCGACACCGGATGTCCGAAAGGACATACAGCAGCAACTTGAGCTGCATGACCCGAAAATCATCGTACGCGGTTTCAACCGCGAGAATCTGACCTTCCGTGTCATGCGCGGTGTCAACAAACGTGACGAGGTTCTGCGCATTGCTTCGGCAGAAGAATGCGGCATTGTGTACGCAGGGACCCGCAACGCGGTCGACGAACTCGCCATCATGCTCCGCACACATGGCATTGCCGCCGAAGCCTATCACGCAGGATTACAGAGTACTGAGCGTAAAGAAGTCCAGCAACGCTTCATGGACAACCGCTCGCGTGTCATCGTCGCCACCACTGCCTTCGGCATGGGCATAGACAAAGCCGACGTACGCTTTGTCGTGCATCACGACATGCCGTCAACACTCGAACAGTACTACCAGGAAGCCGGGCGCGCAGGGCGCGATGGAAAAGAAAGCATCTGCACTCTCCTCTACCACCCGAAGGATCGCGGACTACCGGAGTTTTTTATCCGTAATACGCATCCCGATCGTATGCTGATACAGAAAGTGTATGCACAGCTTCACCACTTCGCCGGGAATCAGCTCGGCCAGATGTTCGATGGACTCGTTGCACTGACAGCATCCACTCTCGTATCGATGATCGGGAACGTATCGGAAACCGCAGTACGCGGTGCGTTGGACGTCCTCGAACGCGATGGATATATCCGGCGGATCAATGATTCCTACAGCAATTCCACAGTCCGTTTTTCTCTTTCTCCCGATCGCTTGCGCATGTGGCTTATCGAAGCCGCGCTTCCGGAGCTGCAATCCGTCGCGACCTCGCTGCTGCGTGTCGTCGGTGGCGAAGCCTTCCATGATCCTGTCTCCTTCTCCATCGACGAGATGGCGGATAATAGCCGCATCAAAGCCGATGACCTCCTCCCCATACTTCGGCGATTGCATGAGGACGGTATCATCGAGTTTTCAGCCGGCCGCAAGGGAAGCGGCATCGCGCTGCTGGGACAACGCGTGCATGCGCAGGATCTGAGTATCGACTACGCAGCCATAGAGAAACGCATGCGCCACCAACTTGAGAAACTGCGAGCTGTCGAACACTACATCACTGGCAGTGCCTGTCGGCGCAACATCATTCTCGAGTATTTCGACGAGGATACCATCGAGGGAGTCTGCGGAAAATGCGATACCTGTACATCCACTGTCATCGATCTCGGAAATGAAACACGGGAAGACACCTTTGATCGTTTCCATGCACTCGTACTGCATTGCGCCGCAGAAACCGGCGGACGATTTGGACGCACAACGCTGGCGGATGTCCTCCGTGGCGCGGAAACACAGCGTATCGCACGCTTCCGTCTTTTCGAGGCGAGTTCTTACGGAAAAATGAAATCCGTTGACAAGCGGCTGCTTTTTGAAACCATCGATGCATTGCTCGCCCTGGGCTGGCTTGCACAGTCCGCGTCGTTGCGCCCTTCAATTTATATTACCGAAGCAGGAAAAGCGCATCTGGGATATGACGTACAACCTATGCGCCTGCCGACAACCGCCGAGCGTGACAGCACCCAGGTCAAGGATCCGGTTCTCTATGAAGCGCTCCGCACGGCCCGCCGTCGCGTGGCGGCGTCCCTGAACATCCCTTCGCATGCATTGATCTCGGACAGCGTTCTGCAACGTATTACCGAAGCCCGGCCTCAGGGGCGTGAAGAACTGCTCGCAGTCGAAGGGATGGGACCCGTGACATTCGACAAATGCGGCAGGGAATTACTCGCGGCCATCGACGAACATATACATGACCGCGTGCTTGCACAGGGACTGGCACGTGAGAAGGACGCAATGCACGATGTGAGCGCTCCGGTGCGCAGCACCTGGGAGTTGGTGACACGTGGTCTGACACTTGCGGATATCGCGGTACGCCGGGGTCTGACAGAAGGTACCATATCGAATCACATCTCGGAACTGTTGCGACGGGGCGTTCGTATCGATCTCGATCCGCTCGTTCCGAAAACACATCAGGATCAGATCCGCGGTGCAGTCCGCCGTCTCCGTGATACCAACCTGAAGAAAATCAAGGGTGTCATTGACGCCGATGTCAGCTATGCGGAAATCCGTATCATGCTGGCCGCGATCGACGCCGGGAAACACAACGGAGATACTGCACGCTGAACAGATGCCGGGCATCCGTCCATACATGCTCGACCCTGAAATACGGTTTCGCAAGCTCGGCGAATTCATCAGGCCGGTACTTGTAGGAATATTCGGTGAGAATGCTCTCACTGCGACGGAACAGTATGCGCTCACCTGCTACATGTACGAACTGTTCATGCAGACTGACAAGGTGCATTTCAATGCGGCCGTGCAACGCATTCCACACCGCCCGGTGCCGGAAGGTGTCCGGATCGAAATCGGCATCGAACTCCGTGTTCAGCCGGACGAGCATGTTTTTGTTGAACGCGGCAGTGATTCCCCGGCTGTCATTGTAAGCCGCTTCAAGGATGGAAACATCTTTTTTCAGATCCACGCCGATCAGCAATCCGCCCCTGTTCCCGGCGACTGTCGCGATATGACCAAGAAAATGCCGCGCTTCCCGTGGTGTGAAGTTGCCGATCGTCGAACCGGGAAAAAACACCACGCGCCGGGCATGTGGTACATCTATGGCTGGTAATTCGAAATCCTGCGTATAATCCGCAGAGACAGGTTGGATCATCAGGTCAGGGTACATACGCGAGAGCGTCTCCGCCGCCTGCAAGAGATGTTCGGAAGAAATATCAATGGGCACATACCCTGCGATGCGATCGAGATGATCAAGCAGCAGACGGATTTTTACGCTGGCACCGCTGCCATACTCGATCAACAGACAGTCGGTCCCTATTTGAGCGGCGATATCCCGGATATTGCTACGCAGGATGCCGGTCTCCGTTCGGGTCGGATAATACTCCTGGAGTTTACAGATCTCCTCAAACAACGCCGAACCGGTTTCGTCATAAAAATATTTGCTGGGCAGGGTTTTCTGCGGCTTCCGCAAGCCGGACAGCAGTTCCTCGCGCAACAGCAGTACGTCCTGATCAACCGTTATTTCATTCATTGCTCACCTTCATGATGATACACACGTGTGCTTGTGGCACCACCACAGGAAGACAGATGCAAGCCGCTGACGCTGCGTATTGCCATGCTGCCGGAAGCAATCCCAACGGACTGCAATGCCGGCAGGTTGAATTGAACAGTATTTGTCTCATGTATCCGTACAGGATTCCTCATACATTCCTCTTCTCCTGATGCAGGTTTCACAATTGTACGGACGAGGTCTGAGGAATACAAATCAGTGTGGCCCTTCGGGCACGGGCAGGCCTTCGATACGCATGATAGAGAGCGCATTGGTGGTGGGGCAGGGACCCTGACGCAGACGGTAATCGAATACCATGCGATCATCCGTGATATGCTCGCGGAAATGCAGGTTGATGATGTCCTCCGATTCACCGGCAAGCCGTGTCAGATCGATATCATGCGTGGAAACGATGCCGCAGGCCCGCCCGCCCGCCAGTGCCTGTATGTAGGCTGCCGCGCCGACATGACGCTCGATGTTGTTCGTCCCCTTGAAAATTTCATCGATGAGAAACAACAACGGTGGTGCATCGGCAACGGAAGCCTCCGCAAGCAGATCGCGAAGGCGTCGCACCTCGGCATAAAAATAGGAGACCCCCTCCCGGAGGGAATCACTGATATGTATGCAGGTATAGAGGCGCAGTGGCGCCGTATACAGAGACGACGCTGCGACGGGTCCGCCCGCGAACGCCAGCACGAGGTTGATACCGACTGTCCGCAGAAACGTGCTTTTTCCCGACATGTTCGATCCGGTGATCAAAAAAACACGACCCTGTCGATCAATCGAAAAATCATTGTCGACCCTGCTGTGCAACGGGAGGAGCGGGTGCCCGAGATCTCTGGCGGAAAACAGCGACCCGGCATCCTCTGCGGAACACGCGTCCTCCGAAAGCGTCCCGATGTCGCTGTCTGGTGTTCCCCCCCCGCGTGTCCCTGTATTCACTCCCTGCCCGATACTCCGGTGCTGCGGAACACCTTCGGTGATGATATGCGGGAAATGATACGTCGGGAAGAGGTCCGCAAAATTCGCCAGAGACTGCAGGGCTTCGAGCCGCTGCAATGTGTCGAGCCAGCCAGGCAGCAAGGACTCGAGTGCGCGCCGTTTTCGTTCGAGGCGCGCGGCAAATATGAAATCCCAGGGCAGCGGCAGATTCAATACGACCATCATCACCGGATTCATGGACAACCCTGCGGCGACCACATCCCGGAGAATCCGGCGGATATGTCGCGAAGGTTGTTCCAGCGGATCAAGAAAGGGAGCGACCAGCCCGCGCAGTTGCACACGCTCGCCATAGGGATAGCGTTCGAGGAAACGAAACACTGTTTTCAGTCTTCCGAGTTCGTCATCGAGACGAACCGCTGCTTCGATGAAGGCTTCCCGCACCTGACTGTAACGGAAATACAGCAACCCATAAATGAACACCCCCGGCATGAACCAGGGTCCGGTGACATTGTATCCCCAGAGAAGAAAGAGTGTGAGATTGCCTGCCGCCAGAACAGACATCACCGGCAACAGCCATCGCAACGAGGGTGAGAGTCGCGCAGCACGCAACCAACGCAGGAAGGCATCGCCATCGAGTTTTTCCGCAGACACAAGATCGTATTCCAGGCGCAGATGCTCGCGGAAATGCCGAAGAGGAACAAGGGCCCGAACAAGACGCTGCCGCGAGAGCACTTCCTCAACGTCAGGGTGTACCGCACCCAGCCATGAGGCAAGCAATGCACTTCCCCGGTGGGAGACAGAAATATCCAGCAGTCGATGCAGCGAAGCCTCACCGTCCAGATCCAGATCATCGGCAAAAGGATGTCCTTCGGAAAACAGACCCGCCGCAGGGGCTGGCAAATGTTCCCAGTCCAGTTCACGTCTTGCCTGCTGCTCGCGCTTCAGCGTCTTCCACGCATGACAGCGTGCGATACCGCGATCGATACGCCGGTGCACGGAAGCGACCACGAGAAATGCAATGGTGACGAGCGTGAGCAATACCAGACGCAACTCCACGGCCAACGGCAGAGGAAGAAACACGATGAACAGAAGGAACAGCGCGATACGCAGACGAAAGCACCGACCGCTCCGGCCCTCGAGTCGGGCGATGCGGAAATCAAGCCGTTCCTGCAGTCTTTCGGCTTCGGTAATCAACGACCTCCCTTCCCGATCCAGCGTTCAAGCCAGGCATGGAATTCACCATACCAGTGAATCGAATTCTGCGGTGTCAGTATCCAGTGATTCTCGGTCGGATAAATGATTATCCGGGACGGAACACCCTTCGCTTTCAACATACCGTATGCTTCGAGGCCCTGACCATAAGGGACACGGTAATCTTTTTCTCCATGGATTACCAGCGTGGGTGTGACATAGTCCGCTGCATACTGCGAAGGACTCCAGCGCAACACCTGGTCACGGCCGTCCCAGGGCAGTCCGCCATAACTGATGTCCCTGTGAAATGTGACATCCGATCCGAACTGTGCCATGAGGTTGTACACACCGGCATGATTGATCAGGCAGGCATAACGATCCGTGTGCCCGCCGATCCACGTCACCAGATAGCCGCCGTAACTGCCGCCGGCCGCGGCTGTGCGTGATGCATCGATGTAGGGCCGCTTCTCCATTTCGTCGGTCGCCTTCATGACATCGATAAACGGCAGCCGGGGATGTTCCCTGTTGATACGGTCGGCAAAATATTCGCCGAAACCTGTCGAGCCATGAAAGTTCGGTGCGACGGTCACATATCCACCCGCGGCGAACACCTGTGCATTCCACCGTGGGTGAAAATCGTCACCGAAGGTACCATGCGGCCCGCCATGAATCATCACCAGCAGCGGCCATTTCTTCTTCGCGTCGAAATCCGGTGGATAAATCACATACATCTGCACGCTGTCCTGCCCGGCTCCTTCATACCAGACATTCTCCACTCTGCCCATTGCAATGCCGGCCAGTACTTCCTCGTTGAACGAAGACACTTGACGCAGATTGCCTCCGTCGGTATCCATCACGTACACCGCTGGTGGAGCCGAGAGATGCTGATGCAGAAAGATAATCCGGCCGTCGGCCACCTGCAGTCCGCTGTTCGACCCCTGATGCAGCAGTGTCGTCACAGCGCCGCCGGACATCGGGACGGAAAAGACACTTTTCTTTCCGAGATGATCTGCGATGAAATACACAGTCTGCTCGCGTTCGTCGGAGACCCAGCCGGCAGGACTGCGATCGAAATACCTGCACAGTTCCGTGCGCTCACCCGTTGCACGATCGAGTCGCGTGAGCTTCGTATTTTCCCCATTCATATCCATACGCAGGTTGCGACCGAAGAGCAGGTATTTTCCACCATGCGTGTAGTGTGGACCGAAGTCGCTCGCCGGATTATCCGGTGTCAGGTTGCGCATTGCTCCGTTTCCGTCGGTGGCGAGTGCGTAAATATCCGTGTACAGTGTATCATACGGCGGACCGGATACAATCATCGTGACAGCGATTTCCTCACCGTCGGGAGAAATGTCGTATTCCACACCACCGGTGTAGTGAAAACGGCGATCCATGTCCGGCGTCAGATCCGTTACCTCCTCGCTCGCGACATCGTAACGGTAGATATGCTGCACCCAGCCGTCGGTAAGGTAGCGGTCCCAATAGCGGAAGACGCGATCCTCACTGATCTTTGCATTGACCTTGTCATCCTTGCGGCGCTTGAGCTCCGCTTTCAGTGAATCAAGATTTCCGTTATCGCGTGCAAGCGTGGATGAGGCAAAGGCCAGGGATTCCCCGTCGGGAAACCACTTCACCGCCGTCACACCCAGCGGCATTTCGGTCACACGCCGCGCCTCTCCTCCGCCGACGGGAATCAGGTACAGCTGTGCGCGTTCGTCTTCATTACGCTTGGCGGTAAAGGCAATGGTCCTGCCGTCAGGACTCCATTGCGGCGCACTCTCCGTACTCGGGCCCGTCGTAAATTGCTGAGCTTCCCCGCTGGCAAGGGATATCAGCCAGATATTGCCGTGCCCCTTGTTCTTGTCGATATCATACGAGGTGACCACCACGGCGGCAGTCCGGCCATCCGGCGAAAGCACCAGGGAGCCGACCCGTTTAAGTTGCCAGAGCTTCTCCGCGCTCATGGGTTCACTCTGCTGCGCAGAAAGCAATACGGGAGAAAAGACGAATAGGAGAAACAGAAAAATGGCTGGGGGTCTGCTGTTGATCATCAGCTTCGTGCTCCGTGAAATAACTGTATGCGTATTAGTGAATGACCGTGAATGCGTATGCGCAGAAATCATGACACGCTGCAATGGCTGGAAGTTCAGTCCTCCTGCTCGAGCTGTTCGCGATATTGCTGTAGTTGCATGCGATGATCGTCACTGACGACGGGATAGCGGAGGTCGAGTGATTCCAGTGTCTCGATGATTATCCCTGCGACCGCGCCACGCGTGTACCATTTGTTGTCCGCGGGAATGACATACCACGGGGCATGCTCGGTGCTGGTATGATTGATCATCTCCTCGTAGGCATGCATGTAGGCATCCCAGTACCCACGCTCACGAATATCGGCGGCGGAAAACTTCCAGTTTTTGTCCGGTCGATCGATGCGCCGTATAAAGCGCTTTCGCTGCTCTTCCTTTGAAAGATGAAGAAAGAATTTCAACACGACGACACCGTTGTTGACAAGATAGTGTTCGAAATTGTTGATCTCCCCGAAACGCTGTTCCCATATCTGTTCCGGCGAATAGGGTGGGAGCTTCTGTCTGGCGAGCAATTCCGGATGCACGCGAACAACGAGCACTTCCTCGTAATAGGAGCGGTTGAATATGCCGATCCGACCGCGCTCGGGCAGCCGGACCATGTTGCGCCAGAGATAATCGTGATCGAGTTCCTCAGACGACGGCGCCTTGAAACTGAAGACCTGGCAACCCTGGGGATTGACACCGGACATGACATGCTTGATCACACCATCCTTGCCTGCGGCGTCCATGGCCTGAAATACCAGCAGCAACGCATAGGTGTCATGTGCGTAGAGCACATCCTGAAGCTCCGCAAGCCGCGGAAGGTCGCCTTTGAGCTTTTTCTTTCTGTGTTTCTTCTTGCTGTACTTACCGACAAATGCAGGATCATACTCTTCAAGACTGATCGCTCTGTCGTGCGGGACAAGGAATTGTTCGGAATCCATCGGCTACTCCACAGGGCTATGGGCAAATACCAATGTGGAAAAGTAGCAAAATCCGCGTTACTCTACCAGACGTATCGACTTGATACGCACACCATTCCCTTTCTTTTCAATTTTGTGGACGATATCCATACCACTGAGAACTTTTCCGAATACCGTATGTTTTCCGTCAAGCCAGTCACAGCCCGCCTTGTTGTTCACGATAAAAAATTGCGAGCCATTGGTGTTGGGACCGGCATTCGCCAT
>JAGTUW010000387.1 GCA_018224345.1 Bacteroidota bacterium | reverse complement strand
TGTCATCATTTGAATTTCATTGGATTCCATTCTGGCGTCCTCCTGTCGTTATTGTTCGTACGCGTTCAACCCCGAAATCGTCCGCCCGCCCGCGCGTTTCTTCAGCAGCGGCACCAGGTCGTCGATCAGCGCCAGTTCCTTTTCGCGGCGTTCGCGCCAGCCGAGGTCCAGCGGTTCCAAGAGGTCGGTGAGCTGGACGCGGTTAAGGGCCTCGAAGTGATTGCGGAAGTTGTCTTCGAGGGTCACGCGGTCGCTGATGTCCGGTCGTTGGCCTGTCTCTTTTACTGTCTTTGTTGGTTTTCATGTCGCTCTCCCGTTGTCTATCGCGCCAGAATGGTGTGAGAGATGGCACGATGCCTCTGGATTGCAGCCATTTTCCCGGACACCCTGTCTGGATCGCGTCCTCACAGATACTTTGCACGATGTATCGGGCCAAAATGGCCCGAAAGTTGGCCCGATTCCGGCTTTCGCTCTACCAAGGGCCAGCAATCGGGCTATGCGGGCCTGATTCATGGCACCGGAATCGATATCAGGCACCGGAATCGATATCAGGTACCGGGGCGATATCAGAGCTTCGCAATAATCGCGTCGGTGATCTGCTGCGTGGTGGCGGCACCCCTGGCAATGACGTCAGGACCACCGGCCAGCTTTATCATGTCATAACTGCGCACGGCACCTTCGTCGATGACTGCGGTGATGGCGCTGCGTATGCGGTCGGCACGCTCTTTCTCGCCGATGTGATCGAGCATCATGCAGGCGCTCAGTACCATGGCGATGGGATTGACGATGGATGGCGCGAGTGTCTCGTACTTGGGCGCGGAACCATGCGTGGGCTCGAATACCGCGACATCGCGGCCGATGTTGGCGCTGCATGCGAAACCGAGTCCGCCGACCAGACCGGCGAAACCGTCCGAAACAATATCACCGAACATGTTTCCCGCCACAATGACACCATAGTCCTCCGGATTCTTCGTCAACCACATCATCTGCGCGTCGATGTTGGTGGACCATAACTGTATGTCCGGAAAATCGCGTGCCACTGCCGCCGCCTCGGCTTCCATCATGCCGGAAGTCTCGCGTATCACATTCGGTTTTTCACAGACAGTCACGGAACGATAACCGAACTGACGTGCGTATTCAAAGGCCGCAGTGACAATGCGACGGCAGTACTCCCGCGTGAAAATCCGTGTCGAAACGGCGAGATCTTCGCCGGGAACATCACGGAATGCGGCAAAACGCGGATGCGTGTCCAGAGCTTCGCGCACCTGCCGTGGCGGATTGGTCCACTCCACTCCCGCATACAACCCCTGTGTGTTCTGCCGGAACACAACCGTATCCACCACCGGCTCCTCGAAACCACCGTCAGCGGACTTCCTGATGAAATTCAGCGGATTGTTCGGGAAGGTTCTGCATGGCCGGATACAGATGTCCAGATCGAAATGCTGGCGCATGCTGACGATAGGACTGTAATACACATATCCATTTTCCCGCAGGGAGGGATCGAGCTCCTCCGCCGCCTTGTTCTTGGGCTTGGACGTTATGGCCCCGAACAACCCGATCCTGTGCTCGGCAAGCAGATCGATGGTGCGCTGCGGCAGCGGATTGCCCTCGCTGCACCAGAATTCCCAGCCGATATCGCCGTTGACATACTCCGCTTCGAATCCCGCTGCCGAAAGCACACGAATAGCCTCGGGTAATACGACCTTCCCGATCCCGTCACCGGGCATCGCCACGATAGTTCGTTTCATACGCTCTTCCTCGATTGAATTATCTGTTACGGTGGACACCCCTCCGGGGCGTGCACACAAAATACGGATTTCCCGATGTAGGAGAAACTTCCTGTGCACATCGTCAACGGCCATGTCTCCGCTTCCCGCACCCGACGCACTCCCCCGTTCATGCCCTCTGTTCCGGACGTGCCCGTGCTGCGAGCATATCGAACAACCGTGCAGGCAGGATTCCGACAAGACGCGTCAACAACACCAGGCGGAGCGGAAAGGAAATGACGCGTTTTCTTTTCGCGATACCGCGACGAATGATACGGGCCGCGCGTCCGGGAGAAAGAAGAAAGGGCATGTGAAACTCGTTTTTTGCCGTCATATCCGTGCGCACGAAGCCCGGGCGGACGGTCAGAATCTGCACTCCGTGGGAACGCATTTCCACGCGGGCGGACTCGAGCAAACGCGCCACTGCGGCCTTGCTCGCACAGTAGGCGCCGGATCCGGGGAAGCCGCGCACATCGGCGAGACTGCCCACACCGGCGAACACGCCTCTCCCCTGTTCGATCAGAACGGGAAATACCCGCTCCATCGCGGAGACCATAGCGATCACGTTTGTTTCGTGAATACGGTGCCAGTCCCCGGTACGCACATCTTTCATCCAGCTCGCGGCATCGATGCCGGCATTGAAGATGACCAGATCTATCGTGCCGAGATGCTCACGGGCGCTGTCCACTGCCCGGCGCATATCGTCCGGGTCAGTGACATCACAGCGCAGCGGCCATGCCGTTCCGCCACGGGTGGCGATACCTGCGCACAATTCCTCCAATGCATCGAAATCACGGGAGCACAGGACCAGCCGCGTATCGGAAGCTCCGTACTCTTCCGCCAGTGCGCGGCCGATACCGCGCGAAGCGCCGAACAATACGATATTCCTGTCAGTCATTGTCGCTCCATGGTAACACATTCAAATCGAGATTTCCTCCGGAGAGAATGATACCCACGCGTTTGCCGGCGAAATCACGG
>JAGTUW010000386.1 GCA_018224345.1 Bacteroidota bacterium | reverse complement strand
GTGGTGCATTGGCGGCGCTGCGCAACGATCGTTGTGCGTGGTCAATGTTTTTGCCGAGTCCTTCGCAGGTGAGCGCGTACAGTATGTGCACGAGAGGATGTACGAGTACTGCACGACGCTCGGCCCGGTGAATATGCATTTCCAGAAGTATATTCGCTTCCGAACCGTTGCCCCGGTTGAGCATGCCGAGAATGCGCGCAAGAAAAACGCCCAACCCCTCGCCGTCATGTTCCTCATGCGGCACACTGAGACCGACGGATTCGCGGGCCGTATGCCTGGTATGTAACGGAGCCAGCTGCATGGCCTGACGGTAGGTCGCCATGATTTCGTCGAGCGGCAGTCCCAGCATGGGAGAAAGTGATTGCAGCTGCTCGAGAATATCGTCTTCGTCGAGCTCCTCCGCTGTGTGTTGTGCCTTCATGAGAATCGATTGGTATTCCAGCTCCGGTTCGTGTCCGAGGCGGGAATGTAGCTGCAGTGCCGATGCAACCGAGTTCTGCACATCCGAATCATCTCCGCGGGCAAGACGCAATTCATTGAGATAATGCGCGGTCATACGATGCAGTGCTTCTTTCTCTTCGGCCGTCAATTCATTGTAGAGCGCTGTGTGCACGGAATGTTGGGTGAAACGGAAGGTTGTCGACTCCTTGCCGTTGATCAGGCGGAACCCGATGGTTTCGAGAATCCCATGTCTGATGCGGATGCGACGCAGCCCTCGGATCAGATCCAGCGAGGAACGCTGCGTCAGATGCATCAGTTCATGCAGCGAAAATTCATAGCCCAGTACCGATGCCGTGAGCAGAAGCGTCAGATCGCCCTCCTCCAGCGATTTCATCAACCAGTTCGTAACCAGGCGAATTTCCGCCGGGAGACCCCGATATCCCTCGATGTCACCGGTGACCTGTCCCTGCGCATCGATGAACTCCTCGACCTGGAGATGTTGTATATAAGATTGAAGAAAAAACGGGTTGCCGCCTGTTTTCTGCTCCAGCCAGAGCAGCAACTCCGGTTGCCGCGGACTGCGCGGGAAACGCGTGTGATAATAGTCCTCGATCTGCCCGGTGCTGAAGGGTGGGAGCGTGATCTCGGTGCAATACGATTTCTGCGTCAGTTGCGTATAGAGAGAGAGCAGTTCGGGCGCGACCTGCAATTCATCGCGCCGGGCGCTGAGCACGACGGTGATGCGTGCACTGCGATACTCTTCTTCGGTGAACAACCTATGCAGGGCTTCGATAGTCGGTTTGTCAGCCCACTGCACGTCGTCCATAACGAGAAGCACGGGCATCTCTTCGGCAATGGCTTTCAGGTCATGCAGGTATTCACTGATGAAATTGGAGAAATCCACTTCGCGCCTGCCACTCTTGAACTCATTGAGATCCCGACGGATTTCCTTGACGCCGTAGGCCAGATCTCCGACGAAAGGAATCATCGCCAGTACTGTCAACGAGATGTTCTTGACAAGGTTCTGTCTTCTCCGGTTGCCTGCCTGATTGCTGAGCAGATCCTCCAACAGATCCTTCAGCGGTTGATACGGTTTGAGAAGTGTGGTCGATTGATTGCCAAGAGGTGAGGAACAATGTGCATATGAAACGGCGACGTCACCACGCACCTCTTCGAGATAGTGGCGGAGGAACCAGGTTTTTCCCTGTCCCGTTTCCCCGAGCAGCCAGAGAAGCTGCAGCCCCTGCTCCGCACTGCGCTGAAGAACGCGGTCGAACCCCGTTGTCGTGTCCGGACGTGGAATGAATATCTGCTCGCTGTTCACTTATACACTCCGCTTCCGTTCCGCTTCCTTGATCATCAGGCTGAGCAGCTCATCGAGCAACCGTTGCTCTTCGTATTCCGAGATACTGTCACTTCTTGAAACTCCGCCACCCGAACCTGCGCCACCGAGCACGTTCTGTATCGTATCTGTTTGATGTTTGATTGCGTCCCGCTGTTCCGCTTCGAGTTCCTTGACGACCCGGTCAAGACGTTCCTCCTGTGCGGAACCGGCGAAAGTGATCATCAGAACGATGAGAAGGATGAATTCGAGAGAAAGTGCCATGAGAATCAGAGAAGGCTCTTCCTGTGGAATGAGTTTCAGACCGCGGAGTCCGATGACGAAGATCAGGACGGCCGCGCCTCCGGAGACGAGGCCCTGGATGAGGTTTCCGTAGGAGGAGGAAATGCGATAACGGAAATAAAAAAACAGCGGGATGAGGAAGTTGCGGGACCGCCTTTCCACATAGTTGTGTAATGCGATATAGTCTTCCACCTCCGTGACCATCACCTGCGGCAGCGTGGTGAAGCGCAGGAGTTGTTCGCGTTCCCTTCGTGCAAGTTTGAACATCTGCTCGAAATCCACGCCGTGGGCGTCGAACTGTTTGTGCAACAGGGCGCCGACGCGTTCATATTCGCGCATCAGTTTCCCACGAATCCAGGCCACGCTTGTACTTGCAGGGAGGTACATGGAAATCAGAAAAGCGAGGAGCGCGGCGATGAACAGATGGAGAGGAAAAAAAGCAATAAGTGGAGAAATATAGTAGAGCGTCTGATCGTGATTCATGCTGTATTCGCGCAGTGCTTTCTTGGCGCGCAGGGTGTTGAGCGTTCTGTCTCCCGGAGCGAACTCCTGATCCCGGAGTCTGTAGAATATATCATTGAGCTGATCACGATGCGTGGCGAATTCTTCGCTGGGCGTCAGATCCCGGCTCATGATAATCCATTCACCCGGCAATTCGTCGGTGATCAGATCATAGCTTGGGAATATGGTCTCAATGCCGTTTTTCAGCACTGTCTCCTGCAGACTGATGGTCAGCAGCAGCGTCGCGGCGAACAGGAGTATATAGGCGATCAAACCCGTGGAATTTTGTGTTGAGTCGGCCATGCTGTCCGTATACGATGATTCAGCGGTTTCAGTGGATACAAAGTAGCGGAATCTCCTGAAGATAACAACGCCCCTCCATTGCCGGATTCCGGAATGACGCTGCCCGGAGTGAAATCCGGCGCGGCGCATGCGGGCAGGATCTGCGGCGGGAGAGTCACACCGGCAGCACCGGCAACACCGGCAGGCACGGGAAGGTTTTTCTCCAATGATTTCCCTGCGTACATTGTCTGCATGAAATGGAAACATCTCTTTGGCCCTGTACCTTCCCGCCGCCTGGGTGTGTCCCTCGGCATCGATCTCACGCCACAGAAGGCCTGCACGCTCAACTGTGTGTACTGCGAATGCGGGAAAACGGACAGACTCACGCTCGAACGAAAGGAATACACACCGACCGGGGAAGTGATGGAGGAATTGCGTGCATTCCTTTCGACTTCTCCGGATCTCGATGCAGTGACGTTTTCCGGATCGGGCGAACCCACGTTGCACAGCGGTTTCGGTGAAATCATCGCCATGCTGAAAACGGAATTCCCGCAGTACCGTGTCGTGATGCTCACCAACAGTACGCTGCTGCATCTGCCCGAAGTGCGGGCGGGACTGATGCCGACGGACCTTGTCGTCCCGTCTCTCGATGCAGTCTCGGAGGAAGCGTACCGGCGCATAAACCGGCCGGTGCGCGGAATCAGCAGTGCCACCCTGCTTGAGGGACTGACAGAGTTCTGCGATGTTTTTCGCGGTGAGACATGGCTCGAAGTATTCATGATACACGGTATCAACGACACGCCTGAGGAACTGGCGCTCTTTCGCAAGGTCTTCGAACGACTGCGTGTGTCCCGCATACAGCTCAACGCACTGGACCGGCCCGGCGCTGTCGACTGGGTCGCACCGATCCCACGCGAGAACCTCGTTGCAATTGCGCAACAACTCGGTGACCGCGTTGAAGTTGTCGCCAAGCCTGTGCTCCGTCAACGCTGCAGTGCCTTCGACGACAATGTGCGCGATCGCATTCTCTCAACGATCCGGGTCCGGCCTTCCACGCTCGATGATCTCGCAATCACCCTCGGACTCCATGTCCTCGACATCGGAAAATACCTCGATGTACTGATCGGAGAAGGTGTGGTGGAACAGATGAAGGGTGAACGGGGAATGTTTTATGCGGCTGCCAGCGAGGAATGATCAGTGAGGAGCACCGGGGGCGGAAATGATGCGGTGAAGGAGATGCAGAGATATTTTCAAAAGGAGGTGCATGATGTGTTCTCTCATTCATTCTGTTATCACGCTCTGTTTTGTACTTTTTCCGATGCAGTCGACTTTGCACGGAGATGCCGGTGTTTCCGGAGATGCCGGTGTTTCCGGCGATCCCGCCCCACGCGTCAGCAGTCTCACCGTGGGAGTTCCGCTCGGAGGTGCGTTTTACCGCAACCAGGGCCAGATCGTGGATACGGAGAAGCGACAGGTATCGGAAGTCGAGTACTATGCGTTGTTCAATGGTGCCCGGGTATATTTTACACCGCGTGGTTGGCACACGGTCTACGTGGTTTCCCGTCCGGAGGAGTCACTGGTGAGCGAGGCGACAGGGAGATCGTCATCCGGACCGCAGGCGGGACAGGCTGACCAGCCGCAGGAGAGTGTGAGTGCCGGCACGACGGCGCTGTATCGGATGGACAAGGTGTTTGTCGGTTCAAATGCGGATGTGGAGATCGAGGCGGCCGCGCCGTTGACGCGTCATCTCCGATACTATATGCCACATTGTTCAGATGGTGTGAGCCTGGTTCCGGCCTACGGAACGCTGCGTTACAGAAATCTGTATGACAATATTGACCTGATACTGTATGCAGCACAGGAGGGACTCAAGTATGAATTCGAGGTGCGCCCGGGTGGCCGTATCAGCGAGATACGCATGCGTCATGCTCCCGATGGCGGGTTAAAGGCGATGGCCGATGGTTCGGTGCAACTGCGCTGGCCTGGTGGGTTTACGCTGGAAGGACGACCGCTGACCTATAGCATACCTGACGGTGATGTCTCCTCACTGGCAGAGATTCGTTCCACGTATGTCATAAAGGGAAATGTGCTGGGATTTGCTGTGGATCCGTATCCGGATGAGCAGACAGTGATTATTGATCCCTGGTCGACATATTTCGGCGGACAGAATATGGACGCAATAGTCGACATCACCTGCGGTGCGGCTCCCGGAGTGATCGCAACAGGGTGGACGCAAAGCACCGATTTTCCTGTCCGTCAGGGGTGGCAGATGCAATACGGAGGAGGTCATCTCGATGGCCTCATTGTGAAATTTGACAACAACAACAACGTCGAATGGGCTACATATTTCGGCGGTGGTGCTTCGGATCAATCATCAAGAATCGCCGGCGATCACGAGGG
This sequence comes from Bacteroidota bacterium, assembly GCA_018224345.1. Taxonomy (GTDB): domain Bacteria; phylum Bacteroidota; class Ignavibacteria; order SZUA-365; family SZUA-365; genus SZUA-365. Next base: position 20,307 of record JAGTUW010000386.1, on the reverse strand, counting down.
GAGTGTGATAATCGGTGGGTCGACATATAGCGATGATCTACCAGTGTCTAACGGATTTCAATTGTCCTGTGGTGGGTGGAATGATGGTTTCGTGGCAAAATTCGACTCAACGGGGGCGCGTCTGTGGGCGAGCTATGTGGGCGGAGATTACATGGATTATGTGTACGGAATTGCAACCGATGGAGCGGGGAATATTTATCTCACCGGGGCCACAAGCAGTGACAGTACATATTTTCCTATCAGAAAGGCATACCAAACTCAAAAAGCAGGCGTGACGGATGGTTTTTATATGAAGGTGACACACGAGGGAGAACTGCTCTTCTCTTCCTATCTGGGAGGTATAATGGAGGACACCTTCCATTCCGTCGCCGTGGATTCCGCCGGCCGCTTTGTGCTGGGCGGATACACGACAGGGTCGTTCCCCACCCTTCATGCGGAACAATCTTTGTTCGGTGGTCAGACAGACGGAATCATTGGTCTGTTTGACAGTAGCGGCATGCCTTTATGGATGAGCTACCATGGCGGGATCTCTTATGAAAGCGGGCGGTCTGTCTCCTTCGATGCTGACGGGAATATCCTCTTCTGCGGAAACACTGCGAGCGTGGATTTTCCGCTACGTCATGCTGTCCAGGACACACTTGCCGGGTTTTCTGATATGTTTGTTTCGAAATTCGATCAGCAGGGCCGTCTGCTCTGGTCCACATTCTATGGCGGGTACGGGGGGATGTCGAGTGGGGATGCGCTCGCGACCGATAGTGCACGGAATGTGTATGTTGCAGGGGTAACGGCGAGCCACCAGTTCCCCGTCCGCAATGCCGCTTTTTCAACCATGTCTGACAGTGGACCGACACCACGCGATGCCATCGTCGTGAAATTCGACAGTGCCGGACTGGCGGAGTGGGCCACCTATCTCGGGGGGAGCAAGCGGGATGCCGGGCAGGGAGCGGCAATGGACGTTCGTGGGTATCTTTATGTTGCGGGTAATACATCAAGCGCCGATTTCCCCGTGTACAATGCGGTCCAGGACACGATTGGTGGAATCGGATCCCCTGCCGGGTTGTATTCTCCTGATGGCTTCATTTTTCGTTTCCGTATGGACGGCAGCATCCCGGTAACACTGGCGAAGCTGTCGGCGCAGAGAGTCACTGGCGGGATCGAACTTGTCTGGCTGACCGAAAGCGAGGTTAATGTACACGGGTTTATGATAGAGCGCCATACCGCATCCGAAGATTCTCCTGAATGGACGGATATCGCGTTCGTCCCCGCGGAAGGAGGGAGTATGACGAGGCAGGGCTATCGATATATTGACGGTGGCGCTTTGGATGAATCAGAGGGATTCCGTTACCGCCTGCGCATGATAGACATGGACGGCAGTTATGCCTATTCACCGGAGGTACATGTGGCTCCATCCACTGTTTCCCACGGCGTCGTTTTCGATGCGTCGTATCCGTCGCCTGCCCGTGATTGGGTGACGCTGCGTTTCACATTGCCTGACGAACGTGCGGTGACTCTGTGTATACACGATATCGCGGGCAGAGAGCGCGCACGCCTCCACGATGCTGGCTGGCTCACCCGCGGCGCACACAGTATCGTCTTCCCTGTCTCCGATTGGCGTTCCGGTCTCTACATCGCCACGCTCACTGCCGGTGACACGCAGTTGATGCGCAGAGTCATGGTGATGCGGTAGTTGTTGCGAGCGGATATTCGGAGCGAGCGCATATTCGGAGCGAGATGACACACAGCAACGTCACACGAAATCCCTGAAGCCGAGTTTCAGCTTCTGGCGATGCGGTATGCGTTCCGTGGCGATGCGGCGGATATGCCGGATGCGCTCGAGCATGGGAGGATGAGAGTAGTTGAGCAATACATAGAGAGAGTGTGGCGTGACATTGGAGAGATTCGACGCTGTGAGCTTTTTCAGTGCGCGTATCATGATTTCGGGTTCTCGATGCGTCAATACAGCATAGCGGTCGGCTTCGAACTCATGACGGCGCGAGAGCGCATTCAGTCCGAGTGAGGTCAGGAAGGAAAGCGGCGCATACAACAGACCGAAAAAGACCAGACCGGCATAAATCGAGACTTCTTCCATGAAGAAGGCCTCCGCAAGTGCGGGACGGCTGACGAAAAGCGACAGCAGGAAGAACATGACACCCGTTTGCGCAATGCCGAGCAGCATGCCGATGACGATATGTTTTTTCCGGTAATGTCCGATCTCGTGGGCCAGGACAGCCGTCACTTCTTCGTCGTCATGCTTCTCGATCAGCGTGTCGTACAATGCGATGCGTTTGTTTTTTCCGAAGCCCGTAAAGAAGGCGTTGGCGCGGGATGAGCGACGTGAACCATCGATGACATAAATGTCGCGCAGAGGGAATTGTACGGAGTCGGCATAGGCGAAGATGCTGTCACGTAATGGTCCTTCCTCCAGTGGGGTGAATTTGTTGAACAACGGCATGATCCATGTCGGCGCGACGTACTGCATGACGAGACTGAATATGGTCAACGCTGCCCAGGCGTACAGCCAGGCGAGTGAACCTGCTGCATCGAACAACCAGAGTATCAACGCCAGAATGGGGACTCCGACGACGACTGCCAGTGCCAGACTCTTCAACAGATCCAGCACAAAAATGCGCGGTGTGCTGCGGTTGAAACCGAAACGCTCTTCAATGATGAATGTCGAATACATACTGAAGGGGAGATGCAGTATGCCCATACCGAGAGCAAGGATGCCAATATACAGCAACCCAGTCACGAGATCGGAGAAAGCGAATGCACGTAGGTACTGATCCAGTGCATTGAATCCACCGGAAAACCAGAAGATCAGGAGCAACAACAGATCGAAGCCCCCCTGGACGAAGCCGAAGCGGGTACGCACTTGTGCGTACTGCTGGGAACGGGCGTACTCCTGTTCGTCGTACACGTCACGAAATTCCTCCGGCAATTTCTGTGACAGTGCACGCAGGTTGAGTACTTCCGCTATCGTTTCCAGGATGGATGTCAGCAGCAACGTGGCAAGTATGATGATCGCGTAAGGATTCATTATGTGAATATACATATTCCGTGGCACAAGGATCGCCCGACAGGTGTGCCGGTGTGCCGGCATTTCTGCGGGTTTTCTCTGGAAGCTGCGTTCCCGGCGATTGCACGGACAGGGAAAAGAGGCTTTCGTGAAAGGACGCAATGGCGTGAAACCGACGCTGCCCCTGCCCTCCGGCGTCGCAGGGCGTGGTTCGCCGCTGTTTGTTCGTTACAAAAAGGATAGGTACGTTTGTATTGATTGGCGAGTTGCTTGCCCGAAATCTACACATGCAGGGATTTCAAGGGAGTCGCATTCGTCCTTCATCAACAGAGACCGAACAAATCTTCGATTTGCTTTTATCCCAGTGTATTGGAGGCTTTCATGGTTACCTGGTTTATCGTAATTGCTGCCGTCGTCGTCGTTGTCGCCGGTTTTATCTTCTGGATGACACGGCAGTATCGGAAGGCGGGACCGAATGAAGTGCTGGTTATCTCCGGCAGAAGAAGTACCATCACCACTGCCGACGGAGCACAGCAGGAAATAGGCTACAAATTCCGTATTGGCGGTGGCTCCTTCGTCAATCCTTTTACCGAACAGGCGTCGACGCTTCCCATCGAGGTGGTTACCGTGACCATCAAAACCCCGGAAGTGCTTTCGAAAGATGGTATTCCCATTCTCTCGGAATCCTCGGCACAGGTGAAAATCGATTCGAACGAATACTCGATTTTCCTCGCGACGCAAAATTTCATGGGTGGTGGGACGGAGGCTGTACGCGAAGTCGCGCAAACGGTGCTCGAAGGAAAAGTGCGGGAGTCGATAGGCAGCATGACGGTGACCGAATTGTACCAGGATCGCCATGAATTCGCAGATCGTGTCTACAACGCCGTTGTCCGTGATCTTGGCAGCATGGGGCTGGTGATGATATCCTTTGCGCTCAAGGACATCACCGACACACAGGGATTTCTCGAGGCACTGTCGAAGCCGAAAATTGCCGCAGCGAAGCGCGACGCGGTGGTCAAGCAGGCGGAGTATGATCGCGATGCAGCTATTTTTGCAGCGCAGGCGAACAAGGAAGCCGAAGTGGCCAAACTTGCCGCCGCAGCGGAAGTTGCCGGTCGCAACTGGAAAAACGAGGAATTGAAAGCGAAATCGCAAATCGAAGTCAGCAAGGTCCGTGCACAGGCCGACACATCGTATGAACTCGAACGCTTCCGTCTCGCCCAGGATGTCAAGCAGGAGGAGTACAAGGTCAAGCTCATCGAGACCATGGAAATGGCGAAAGTGCAGACCGAGGAAATCAAGCGCAAGGAAAAGGAACTCGAAGCCAATGTCATCAAGCCGGCCGAGGCACGCAAGCAGCAGATCATTTCCGAAGCCGAGGCAGAAAGCTTCCGTCTGATCAAGGAATCGGAGGCCAAAGCGCAGGTGCGGGCAAAGGACAACGAAATCGAGGCCGCGCGTATCAGAATGCTCGGTGCATCCGAAGCCAACGCCATGGTGGAAAAAGCGAAGGCCTACGATCAATACAACCAGGCCGCCATGTATCAGATGGTGCTCGATGTGCTTCCGGAACTGACAAAGAACGTCGCCGAACCACTCTCACGTATCGACAAGATTACCTTGGTCGGCGGAGCGGACGGCAAGCTGGGGACATCACAGCTCACCGGTCAGATCGCCGAAGTGCTCTCACAGGTTCCCGATGTCGTCAAATCGCTGACTGGCGTCGATCTCGCAAAATACCTCAAGGATAAACTCGCGGGTGAGGACTGAACCGACCCCGGACGGAAACCGTAGAACGAGGTCCGCACGCGCCGAATACTTACGCGTGCAGCGGGAACGATTCGAAAACGATATCTATGAGGTAGCAACGTGACGGCAGACAGAATTCATCTTATCGGTTCCTCGCCGACGCTGAAAGTCGCCGCGAAGGCCAAGGCGCTCAAGGAGCAGGGGGTCGACGTCATCGACTTCTCCGTGGGCGAACCGGATTTCGCGACACCGGCGCATATCAAGGACGCCGCCAAACGCGCGATCGACGAGAACTTCACCAAATACACTGCGAACGAAGGCATCATGCCCCTTCGCAAGGCCATCGCACGACAGTTGGAGGAGCAGGACGGACTCGCCTATGACCCTGCCTCCGAAATCATTGTCTCGAATGGGGCCAAGCATTCGATATACAATGCGATGATGGCCATCGTCAATGACGGAGATGAAGTCATTATTCCCGCACCCTACTGGGTGTCGTACCCGGAAATGGTCAAGTTGGCAAATGGCCGACCGGTGATTATACAAACACGGGAAGAGGATGGCTTCCGGCTGACACCCGATCAATTGCGGGATACGGTCAACGCGAGCACCAAGGCGGTCTTTCTCAACAACCCCTGCAATCCGACCGGCAGCGGCTACACACGCGAGGAACTCGAAGCACTTGCAGAAGTCATCGTCGAGGAAGATATCATTTGCATTGCCGACGAGATTTACGGCAAACTGATGTATGACAATCTCGTGTTCACCCGCTTTGCTTCGCTGGGCGAGGAAGTGAAAAAACGTACTGTCACTGTCGATGGCGTCTCCAAGGCATATTCAATGACCGGGTGGCGCATTGGCTGGGCCGCTGCACCGAAAGATCTTACTGCCGCAATGGCCAAGGTACAGAGTCATGCGACATCCAACCCGGGTTCGGTTTCGCAACGGGCAGCGCTCGAAGCCTACAAGGGGCCGCAATACGAAATATCCAAAATGGCGGCCGAATTTGAGAAACGCCGCAACTACGTCGTCAATAAACTGCAGAGCATACAGGGTGTATCCTGCCCCATGCCACGCGGAGCGTTCTATGCATTCCCGAATGTCTCGTCATTCTATCGCATGGAATACGAGGGCATTCCCATACGCAACAGTTACGGGATGGCATATTTTCTGCTCAAACATGCGAATGTCGCTATTGTCCCGGGAGATGCCTTCGGCAGCGATGATTTCATCCGCATCAGCTACGCGGCCTCGATGGCGCAATTACAGGAAGGGATGGCACGTATCACCGAGGCGCTGGCAAAACTCAAGCCCGCAGCCAAACGCAAACTTATCAAACTTGCCAATACCGAAACGGTGACAAAGCATGCCGTGCCCGTCGACGACGATGTGAAAATCGGTGTTCGTGACGCGCTCGTGGCGGAGGCTGAAGCCCATCTCGGCTACAGTAACTATTTCGAATGGAATGCCAATATCAACGGTATGATAGTACAGTTGCGGACCAATGTCGGCCACCTCTATGATTTCTGGGTGGAAAACTGGTATCCTGCACAACTCGAGGCCGATATCGAACCACATGGTGTTATCTATGCTGTCGATGGCGTGACCGGCCGTGAGCCGCATGCGTTCTACAATTCCGACACAAAAACCGGCGTGCTTTTCAATACCGATCATTACGGCTCTCTGCGTTCGCTGGCACTCGGACTCGTCACCGACGTGGCGGAACGCGTTTTTGATATTCACGCCGTACGAGGACTCACCCTGGACATCGGCGGCGAGGGTGTGCTCTTCATCGGTCCGGGCGGGACAAAAAAGACTGAATTGTTCTGGCGCCTCTTCCAGGAGGATGAGAATGTCGCTGTGCACGGCATTGATTATATATTTCTCAGATATGGCGGGGGCTATGCCGCTGCCGACAATCCCGAAAGAAAAGTATATATACAGACCAACGCCGTCGCTTCGCATGAGCCGCTCGCCCGTCTCTTCGATAAATCGAAATGCGAAAATGTGATTACGAAAGTGGAGGATTGTCGCAACGACGATCATAAACTGCAGGAAAGCTGCCCACTGAACAGCGGCGCACCATACAGCTACGACTGCGCGAAAAAGAGTCACGCCATGCTTGATCCCTACTGGATCGGCGGCATGGCGCGGCATGTCAAACGCATCGATGTGCGGCATGTATTCATCCTGCGGCATGATCCAGTCAGCTCCGCCTCGCAGAAGCTGGATAAGGACGAGGCCCTGCGTATGTTGGAGTCGGGGTATCCGGTCGGCACGGCGATCGGTGGTAAACAGCAGCCGTTTTACAATCCGCATCTCCTGGTCAAAACCGATGAACGGCTGGAGCTGCAGAAGCGCTTCTTTACGAAACTGTTCCAGTCCGCCGCCGTCTATCAGCTCAATGCGGGCGCGGCGACGCTCACCGAAATGGTGCAGCAGGTGTTGTCTCACGTCGGTGCGAACGGAAGGTGATTCCCATGGCAAAAGATATCTATAACAACGACTATTACAAGAAATTCCATGAGCAGCTTGTGCCGCTGCTCAACGGACCCAACATCAAGGAAGTCAGCCTCAAATGGTTGGAAGCACGGGTGAAGGAGTACGCACAGAAAACGAACTACGGATCCAGTGTATGGCGCTCGGTGCAGAGCTCGCGCCTCGCGGCAAAGACGGTGTATCTGGGCTCGGAGGCCGTGCGTCTGCCTTCGTTGCTCCCCTACCAGGAAAAGGTGGTGAAGAACGCTCCGGATGAACTTGAGAAAGTGCTGTTCTGGATGAAGACGCTTCCCTTCATCAAGATTACACGGCAGATGGGCAACAATCCGGATTACAATCCGGTTTGTACATTGTACCTGAGTGTCGGTGACTGGCGCAATTCACGTCTTGCCTATATGTGGGGAAGCCTGCTTGATGAACCATGCGGTCGTCCTGGCCCTGCCATTACGATGATACACATCCCCGAGGAGCATCAGAGCCGTCAGCAGATCCTCACCATGCCGGAATTCAACCTGAACATCTGTCTCGGAAGCGATTATCTCGGAGAAGACAAAAAAGGGTTTCTGCGTCAGGCCATGTGGCTGGCCGATGAGCATGGCATGCTCGGACTGCATGCGGGCAGCAAAGTCGTTGTCGCGCGTGATGCGAAAAGCAATGAACTCAAAAAACATGGTGTCATACTTTTCGGCATGACGGCGACGGGAAAATCCACATGGAGCTGTCATCAGCTTGAAATGGATCCCAAACGCGGAGAAATGACCTATGCCTCCCAGGACGATATCTGCTTTCTCAAGGATGACGGGTCCGCCTACGGTTCGGAACACAATTTCTATGTGAAAACCGATGTCCGGAAGTCCGACCAGGAAGCAATGTATTACGCGTTGACACACAAATCGGCTCTGCTCGAGAATGTGATGGTTGACGCAAAGGGCAACATCGACTTTCTCGATGAATCGCTGTGCGGCAACGGTCGTGCAGTGGTGCGCATGGACAAACTGTTCATCGAACGCGAGGGCAAACTCATCTCCATTGCCGCAGACAGTCTCAATCTTCCGAGTCTGGACAAGAACGATGCGTTGTGGTTTGCCTTCATCACACGGCGGAACACGATTATGCCGTTTTCCCAGCAACTGACACCCGAGCAGGGGGTGCTTGCCTATCTCTTCGGGGAATCTACGCTCAGTTTCGCGGCGAATCCGGAGAAAGCAGGCGATTCAGTCCGTATTGTCGGTACCGACGATTTCATCATCGGCAGTCGCGGCCGCAAGGTCAATCGTTTCTACGATATTATCATGAAACTCGTCAACCGTTTTCCCGGACAGGTGCAGTTCCGTCTCTACAACACCGGAGGCATGGGCGAGATCATCGAGGAATACGAGGAGCGTGGAGTACAGCAGAAACGCCTGGTGCGCAAGGCCGAACGTGTTCCACTCGACCTGATGGCCGCGATACAGCGTGGCGACCTGCGTGGCACCAACAAGTATGAGAAAGGTGTCCTTGGTACCATGTCCATTGTCGAGGCCGACGGCCGGCGCATGGATGAATGGGATGTGCACAAGCTCTACTCGCCCGAACAGATCGATTATTATGTCAAGGACATCATTCGCGGCCGCCGGGCCTTTCTCGAGGAAATCGCGAAAGAAGGCCTGCGTCCGGAAATCATTGCGGCCGCCGAACGATCCTTCCGGGCGATGGGCGATGTGACGGCACGCAAGGCTGGTGTGGCAACCCCGCAGTCTTTTGCGCCCTCCGCTCCCGAACCCCGTGTCATCGTACAGCGCGAGGAACCGGTTGCGCGACCGAAACGACCGGGCGTTTGGCGCTGGCGCTGAGCCACCGGTGCCCAATTGCTCGTTGGTCCCCGGCATCTCGCGGACCTCTCGCCGACCTCATCGCTGCGACATTCGCCGATGTGACAGAGAGGGTGAACAGAATGCATGATGCGATAAAGGGGGGAGGTCTTCCCCCCCCCCTTTTTCGACACAAATTGTATGCCTTTCATATCCGGCCGGTGAACATGAACAGCAGGATCATGAGAAGGAAAGCGATGAAGAGCAGTGTGTTTCTCATCGTGAACTCCCGTATAGTATGGTACTGTGATCAGCGATTGGACAACCAGTCCCCGATTGAGCTGAAGAAATTGATGATCTCATCGAAATAGACGATCGTGGCCACGATAATCGAGACTGCGCCTCCGGAGATGATCGCGGCTTCGAGTTGTCTCATAGGGCCCAGTGGTGTTGCGTGCTCTGCTGCTGTCACGCCGGAGATGACATCGGCGGCCATGACGATCTGCGAGCGTGTGGTGGCGCGGACAAGGAGTTCCGCTGGTTTTCCGATACTTCCCTCGGCACCCGCGATCCGGGTCAGTGTTACAGGATCAATTCCCGCTGCAAGGCAGAAGACATGTTTCCAGTAGGCTGCGGAGTGCTTGGCGATGCTGATGGCTGTCCGTGCCGCGGGCTCGGCGGGCAGGTCTGAGGGCCATTCCTCAGACAGAATTTCTTCCTCCAGTGCCAGGAGGTCGCGTTCAAGTTCCGGGAACGTGCAGACCTTCCGCAACAGTTCGCCGATGCGTCGGATGTAACGAATTTCCCGGTGACTGTATCCTTCGGCATTGAAGGATGCCAGCTGGTGACGCGCAGTACTGTCGATGCGCAACGCAAATGCCGTGGCGACATGGATCTCGCTCCGGTCAAAGGGGACGCCGAGCGCTGCTTCCGCCCAGGGGGGAATGCTGCCGCGTATATGCGCAAGCATGGCTTCGATATCCAGCGTATCCCATGACTGTGCGGACATAAGCACTGCATGGACCAGCTCATTGTGTCGCACGCCTGTCTCCTCGAACGGATTCTCGTCGTTGACCGGTCCGTACACGACCTGCATCTCTCCGGGCATGGCAAGCGCATGCAGCGTTTCATCTGCGTGATCAAGTGGCGGATTGTCGCAGGCGGCACACAAGAGTACTGCAGCCGCGACGGCGAAGAACAATGGAGAGGATGCGCAAGGCGCAACGCAAATGTTTCCATTCATAATGGCTCCCTGAAAAATTGTGTAGAAAGATGTTCCCTATCGCCATACAGGATGACGAAAGGTGAATCTACGAAGCACCGATAATGTCATGAAAGGGAGAAATCACTACCCCGTTGCCCATGCATGCAGACGCCCCCGCGGAAAGTGAAAAATTACAAGCGGAACCGGCTTCCCCGTACAGTCAGGTACCCGACTTGTTAAAAAAAAAGAAACGGCGGCCCGTGGCCGCCGCATTGTCATACTGTGTTTTCCCGATGTGTCGTTTCTCGATGAGTGACGCTATTCCTGAATCGACACCAGTTCAATATCAAAGGTCAGATCTTTTCCCGCCAGAGGATGATTTGCGTCAAGCGTAACTGCTTCCTCGGTGAGTCCAGTGACGCGTACGGGAATCGCACCGCCGTCTTCCTGGTGAAGCTGCAGGTCCATTCCCTCCTCCACTTCGATTTCACTGGGAATATCGGATGGTTTCACGTTGAGTACGAATTGATCATTGTAATCGCCATACCCTTCGGAAGCCGGGATGGTGATTTTCTTCTCGTCACCGACATTCATGCCATGTACGGCATCGTTGAAGCCGGCAATGACCTGCCCTTCGCCGACGGTAAAGGACAATGGCTCGCGTTCGCGCGAGGAGTCAAAAATGGTGCCGTCCGTGAGAGAACCCGTGTAATGCACTGCGACGGTATCGCCGTTTTTCACTGTAGCCAAAAGATACTCCATGTTTATGAGTGGTTCACCGTAAAGTAAGCAGATCAAAGCATGCATGCAAAGAGCGGGAATGAGGGGAATGAGGGAAATGAGGGAAATGAAGAATTGCACCACAGTGTTCACAGAGGACACAGAGGTTTTTCCGGGGTTGCATCGACACTTTTCGCAATCCGCAATCCGCAATCGAAGGCGAACATTTCCGCCGCTGCTGACTCACTCGCCCGACAGGGATTCTCGTTTGTCAGGAAGGCGCCACCATGGAACACCGGGCGCGGCGTGATGTTCGTAATGATAGCCGAAATGGTAACAAGTGAGAAAGGACAGTAGCACGTTGTAATCATTCGACACGGCGCGGTGGGGTTCGGTATATCCGTCCGCAGGCTCGCGATGCGGGAGCCAGGTCCCGAAGAAAAATAACTGCACCGTGCTCAACAATGCCGGGAGAACCCAGAACAGAAGGATGTTGATGTCGGGGATGCCAGCGATGTATTTGAGCAGATTGAAGATGATGGCCATACCGAGTAACTGCTTCCATGTCACATAGGTGAAAAAGAAATGCAGATACCAGCGAAAGAACCCCGTATGTCTGCCGTCGTGATAGTCCGGATCGGCTTCGGAAGCCGGATGTGCATGATGCAGGCGGTGTTTTCGTTCGAGCTTGTCGTAACTGAACAGGGCATAGAGCAGTGTGACGGCGCGTCCGATGAAGCGGTTCAGCTTCGGATGCCGTGGGGCCACGGTTCCGTGCATCGCATCATGAGCGGTGATGAAAAGGCCCGTATAGAGAAAGGTGTTGAGAAGAATGAACGCCGCACTCAGCAGGAGGACGGAAGAAAACGGCAACGGTGAAAGGTTATACGTAAGGGAAACGATCAATGCCGTTGCCCAGGAGCTGATAATAACGATTGCAATCACCAACCCTCTCCATCGATACTTGGTGTCAGTTTTCATGTCAATGAGTAATGTGTTTGATCAATGTCCGGTCACGCAGGCCGTCGACACGATGTTTCTCCTCAAGCAGGCGACGCAGTTCCGGTGGTTGCAATGCAAACGCCTCGCGTTTGCGCAGTGGACGCCGATTTGTTGCGACTTCCTGGGATTCAATATCCGCCACATACAGGATGCGGTCTCCGAGGTCCAAGGAGGCGACGACGTGGCAGACGGCCCATCCACAACTGCCGGGCAACAAAGGGATACCGTGCTCTCCACGTTCGAAGCTGATATCCGCGAACTTGTCCCTGTCACGCATGGAATACAAGCCGAACAGCGGAAGCAATTCATGCTGCTCTTCGCTCAACAGGTGAACGACGAAACGCCCGCTCCCGGCAATCAGCCCCTGCGTGAAATTCATCGGTGAAAGCAGTATGGTCATACGTGGGTGATCGGGCACAAGAGTTGCAGGCATGACCCAGGTCGCGATCTGTCCCCCGTCCTGTCCTTCGTTCTGTGCAGTCACGAGATAGATTTCATGATCCGTCAGGGAAAATATTGACGCTGGGTACACTGTCTCGGTTGCGGTCATAATTCATCCGGGAAGCGTATGGTGCGGGAGATCCGTTTCCCGATTTCCTCACTCAGGATGTCGGTCAGTGAGCGTTCGTCCTTTCTGGAAAACCACTGTTCCTCGATATCGTCAAAGTAAAAAGGGACGACGTTTGTATCCTGCTGCACGTCGATCTGTGACTGTGCGTCATTCCGCATGAGCTGGATGAAACTTCCGTCGTCGAATTGGAGACGCAGCCCCGCGTCGACGGGATATGCTTCGACACCGTCAAGCGCCAGCGTCTCTATCGCGCGGTCGATATCCTCGAATGCCTCGCGTACCGTAACCTCGAATTCCTGTCTGTCCATGAATAACTTCCTCGTGATACTACGATATCATGTAGAACAACAAGATACGAAGGGGAATTCCTTCATGGAACCTGCGCTGCTTTTTCCCCCCCGTAGCAAGCTCACCCCTGACCATGACAGCAGCCGCAGGGGATGCGCCACAGGCTTCCGAAACGACATGCGTGTCGCGCGCCGGGAAAGTGTTTGATCGTGCAGTCCCGAAATGTATTTTGCTCTGATGCGTTACCGCTTTCTCCATATCGCAGATGTGCATCTGGGGCGTCATCGCCACAGTGGTCCCGAACGATACGCGGACTACTTTACGGCGCTGTCTTCGGTGATCGCGTATGCACGCAGGGAACAGGTCGACGCCCTGCTGATTGCCGGCGACCTGTTCGATGAGCAGGAACCTTCGGTCGAAACCCTGCGCCGGGCCATGGAAACTCTGCGTCCCCTCAGGGAAGCAGGCGTCGACGTGCTGGCGATCGAGGGAAATCACGACCGCCGTAAACGGACGGAAGCAGCGGGTGCGCTGGATCTCCTCGATGGTGAGGGATATCTGCGCCTGCTGCGGCCTCGTTTCGAAAATCACACCGTTCTGCTCGACGAATACGCAAAGGGAAAAACAGGTGCGTTGTGGCAACCGCTGCCGTCGCTTCTTATTGCGGGTCTGGGCTTTCTTCCCCATAATATCGAGGAGTATATCGCTCAGGCCGCAGAACAACTCCCGACCGATACCGCCGTGATCCTTCTCGCACATGTCATGGTCACACGGGACGCCGGCATGCCGGAATATGGCTGCATTGCCCTGGAAGACCTCACGGTACTGCGTGATCGCGTTACCTTTCTTGCACTCGGACACCGGCATACCCGCACCGGACTGCGCGGCGAAACCGATGGCTGGGTCTTCAACCCCGGATCACTCGAATACGTGCATTCCCTCGACTATCAACAACCCGCGGACCTGCGCGGCTTCTACGATGTCACCATCACCGACAGCGCAGAGGATATCGCCGGTGACGACGCAATAAAGAATGAAGAAGATACGACGGATCCCCTTGCCGAAGAAAACGAATTCGCGGTCCGTCGCGGAACCTATCGGCTGACGGTTCGCCATGTCCCGACCGAGAAGCGGCCTGCGCATACATTGCGGGTAGATGTCAGCGGTTGCAGTCATCCCGATGAGTTGCTCGATGCAGTCCGTCATATTGCCGAAACGGAAATTGACGAGGCATTGCGTGCCCGGCAGCCAATTCTTGTCGTGCGATTGCAGGGTGAGGCGGGGTTCTCGCGTGTACGATTGCCTCGGGCGGGCATTGCGGACATGTTGCAAAGTGAATTCAATGCCCTGCATGTGGAAGTGATGGACCGCGATCTGCTTGCCGCAACGGATGCGACGATGCTTATCGGGGAGGAGGACGGTCTCGAACAGGTCGCCGATCGCGCACGGGTCATCGCGGCGGAGCTGCTGCGCGTCCGTGGTATTGCCCACAACCGCGAAGCGGAACTCTCGGCAGTCCTCATCGATCTGAAGAAACAACTGCAGGGTACGGCAAAGCATCCCTCCGACACCGTGCTCGAACGGATGCGAGAGCAACTGCAGCCGTTTGTCGAAAGCGAAGACAGCGGTGGTGGGACGGGAGACTCCGCAGTCCCCGAGGCTGAGGATGAAGGGGATGCGGAGGAAGGCACATGATCATCACGACGTTGCGGCTGAGGAATATCAAGTCCTTTATCGACGGAGAACTGCATTTCGCCCGCGGGATCAATATCATTGCCGGACGAAACGGCACGGGAAAATCCACCGTCATCGAGGCCGTGGGTCTCGCACTGTTCGACGCCTGGCCGCAACGTTTCAAGGAAGGCAATGCACGTGTGGGATTTTTGCGCAACGGAACGCGCGAGGGCAGTATCGAGATCGAAGTGCTTCGCGGCAGTGCGGCATTCACTGTGCGCTGTGATCTTGCCCAGCGGAAAAGAGCCGGCAGGGAAAGTATCGATTATGAGCGTGTACTCCTGGATGCCGGTGGCGCCGAAATTGCAAAAAGCGCAGGACGAAAGAAGGAGTTTCAGGAGGATCTGCGGCGCGAATTGCTCGGCGAGGCGCGTATCGACGACGAAAAGCTGTTCCGCGACATCATCGGCACCGAACAGGGCGCGTTCGACGAACCGTTCACACGCATCGAATCGGATCGCAGGGCACTGTTCGAAAAAATCCTGGGTATCGAGGACTTTCAGGATTTTGAAAAACAGTTTTACCAACTCCTGAAATGGCAATCGGCCAGGGCGAAGGAACTCGGTATCCATCTCGAAGCGCGTGGCGGCGTGCCTGACGAACTCGCCACTGCCGAGTCGCTGCTGGCCGGACGCGATGCGGCGGCCAAAGATGCGGCTGCCACGTTGAAGATCGTCGCCAAACAGGTCGCGGACGCGCGCAAAGCCGTCGACGCGCTCACAGAACAACGCGAGGCGTTACGGACGGCGCAGGCGGAGCAGGGGCGGTTTTCGGAGAAACAGAAAGGCGAAGAGGCAGCGGAAGCACATGCACGCAGCCTCCGGGACGAAGCGTTCGCCGCTGCGAAGTCCCTCGAGGCTGCGCGTCCCGGACACGAGGCCTACATCGCAGCGGAGAAGGAACTCGAGACGTTGCGGCACACTGCGAAGCAGCGCGAGGCTACCGGACGTTTGCTGGCGGAAGAAAGCACGGCGTATGAACGGGAGAACGCCAGTCTTCTCGCACAGCGGAATGCGCAGGAAAGGGAGCACGCACGTCTCGTCAGTGAAATTGACGGGGCAAAACAACGCATCGCCGCGATGCAATGCACGATAGATGAGTTACGCACGGCCTATCGCGCGCTTGACGAGGCGCGCAGGGAAGCAGATGCACGGGCCGCGGTTTCGACGGACCTGCGTTCCTACGTGCAGGATTTGCGCAGCACGCGTGATGCGTTGCGCAATGCAGGTGAGAAAGTGCATTCGTTGCACACCGCGTTTGCTGCCCTTGCGCGCAGGCTCGACGAACTCCGTTTCGAGGTCGCATTCCTTCCCGCACTGCGGGAAGAAACCGGGATAATGTTCGAGCGGCACTCGACTTCCATGGGGAATGCGGAGGAGGACGATACTCTCGCGGGTATGCACGCCGAGGCAACGCGCATCGAGGAGCAGTTGAGAACGCAGGCAAGGCAGGCAGCAGACCTCGCAGGCCGGAAGGAGCAGGAAGGCAAAGGCGAACGTAAACAGCTCGAACTGAAGGAAAAGGAATTGAAGGAGCTGATCACCCGGCGCGAGGAATGCGAGGCGGCACTCACCGAATTGTCCGCCAGGCTCGAGAAACTCATCGGGGCATGGCAGCTGCGTTCGGGGGAACTGCGCGCTGTTCTCGAAGCGCATGGTGACATCGATGCGCGCATCGCCGGGAACGAGGCGCTCCTCGACCGGCACAAACGTGACCATACATCCTTTCTCTCACAGCAGAGTGCAGCAGCAAAGCTCGAAGAACGCGAGCAGGCCTTGCGTGAAGCGACGGCCGCGGTGGAGAAAACGCGTGCGCGCATCGCTGCGCTGGAAAAACAGGTGAAGCAGATGGAGGAGGGGTTTTCCGAAGACGACTATAGAAAAGCGAAAGCAGCGCTCGATTCCGCTCTTGTGCAGGAGAATACCGCCACGGCAGCGCATGGTCAGGCGAAGGCCCTGGCAGAGGAACAGCGGAACAACGTGAACGCATTGCGGAAGGAATTTCGGGATTTCGAGCGACTGCGCGCACAGGCAGCCGATGCCAGGGCCGAGGCAGCGTTTACAGGAGACGTGCATCAGCATGTCGTGCGTGAACTCGCCCGCCGTGTGGGATCGAGCATTGTCTCGGCGCTGTCGGCGTTTGCCTCGGAACTCTATGCACGCATCGCCCCGGAGCAGGACCTGGCATTGTTCTGGGATCCGGAAACCTACGCGGTGGAACTGCGTGGTGCGCAGGGAGTGGTACGGGGACGTGAGCTTTCGGGCGGGCAGCTCATGGGGGTGTCCCTGGCGGTCAAACTTGCGCTGATCAAATGGTATTCACAATGTCGTATCGGTTTTCTCGACGAACCCACAACGCATCTGGACAGTGAGACACGCCGACATCTCGCCGAGGTCATCCAGCATCTCGAACAGCTCACCTCCGACGGTGCTCCGTGGTTCGATCAACTGTTCGTCATCAGTCACGAGGAATCATTCAGCGGCAGCGGTCATCGTATCGAACTCATGCGCGATCAGCAACATGGAAGTTTCATGATGGAGATGGAGTAGTTATGGAATTCAACACCTCTGAATGTGTCGAACACGCGATAGAACTGGCGCTGCGGGTGCACAGGGGACAGACCGACACCTCCGGCGCACCGTATATTCTTCATCCTCTCCGTGTGGGCTTGCGTGCGCGCAATGACACGGAATTGATCGCCGGTATCCTCCACGATGTAGTGGAGAAAAGCGGTCACGGAGAAACGGAGGCCGTAACACTGGGGGATCTGCGTGCGAAAGGTTTCCCCGAGGACGCGGTTGTCATCGTCGATCATCTCAGCAAACGTATTATCGACGGTGAGGAAGAGCCTTGGGAAACGTACATCGCGCGTGTGATGGAAAGTGACGCGGCAATGCGTCTCAAGCTGCTTGATCTTGAACAGAACATGGACACCACGCGCATTTCCCGTTTCAGTCCGCACGACACCGAACGTTTTGCCCGCTATGTCTGGGCCTGGCATCGCATCCGCGAAAAACTGGGGTTGGAATAGAGGTGACTGTTACCGCAATTCCACACAGATTTCGTCGCAGACGAGGACGCCCCCGGGCGTCAGTCTCAGGACATTGCCGTCCGAGTACAGGAGTCCGTCTGAAATACAGTGATCGATGAAAGCCCGGTTGTCGGCGAGAAGGTCAGTCGAGAAACGACGACGGAACTCCGCAAGATCGATTCCCTCGCTGCGAAGACGCAGGAAGATGTATTCGCCTCGCTGCGTTTCCGGAGTCAGTTCCTCTTCTCCGGCTTCGGGGAGTGTCCCTGCCACGAGAGCCTCGACATAGCGCTCCACATCACGCACATTCCACCAGCGCCGGTTGTGAAACGTAGAATAGGCGGAGGGACCGAAGCCGATATATTCTCCATGCCGCCAGTACGTGAGGTTGTGTCTGCATTCATATCCCGGCAGGGCGTAGTTTGATACTTCGTACCGGCAATAGCCCCATGCATCGAGGGTTTGCATAGTCAGCTCGAACAGGGCTGCGTCGCTTTCCTCCGGCGGCATTATGACCATACCGCATGCAACCATGCGTTCGAGCGGCGTATCCTTTTCCACGGTCAACGAATAACAACTCAGATGCGTCGTCCCCAATGCGCGTGCGCGTTCGAGATTGTAATGCCATCGTTCCGGCGTTTGTCCCGGCAGGGAGAACATCAGATCAAGATTGACGTTGGGAATCCCCGCATCCTGCGCCATGAGAATGCCTGCTTCGGCTTCTTCTACCGTATGTGTCCTGCCGAGAAAGAGAAGGTCGTCGCTATGAAAACTCTGCACACCGAAACTCAGCCGGTTGACGCCGGCGTCACGGTAGCCGCGCAACGAATCCACGTCGACTGTCCCGGGATTGCATTCCACAGTGATTTCCGCATCCTGCGTAATATCGAAACGGCCGTGCAGGGCCTCGAGAATGCCACCGAGTTGCACATCGCCGAGCAGTGAGGGTGTCCCTCCGCCGAAAAACACACTGTCGAATGCAGGCGTGTCTGCGAGCAGCCGGGCGCGCAGGTAGATTTCGGTGTGAAGAGCGGAGAGAAAGGAATCGTATTGACGGAAGGTTTCTGTCGAGAAGAAATCACAGTACATGCATTTCTTTTCACAGAAGGGGATATGGATATAGAGGCCAGGCATGTCAGTCGATGGTGCTGAACACACGGTCCCAGCGAATAGAGGAAAGCAAGGCCCACGGATTGGTGAAGGGGATGCGGGAATCCCAGGACCAGTAGATGATCATGGCCTGTCCGATAATATTACTTTCCGGAACAAATCCCCAGTGCCGGCTGTCCTGGCTGTTGTCCCTGTTGTCACCGAGCATGAAATAATAGTTCCGTTTGACCACATAGGAATTGACGTCGTTTCCGTCGACCTGAACATCGCCTTCGGCGGTGAAGCGGACGGCATGGCCTTCCCGTTCGATGAAGAGGCGCCAGAGGTCTACGTTTCCAAGCGTCAATTCAATTTCCATCCCTTTGTAGGGGACAACCATCGGGCCCCACCAGTCATTGTTGTATCCTGATCCATTCGGATAAATCGTGACATCGAAATCGCCCTGTTCCAACACACGGGAGCCGGTGACCGCTGTGGCCGGCAAATCCTGTCTTTCGCCGTTGACGAATAACCGCTTGCCCGCGAATTCCACGGTGTCGCCCGGTAGGCCTGCGCATCGCTTCACGTAATTCATGACCTGTGGCTGCTCGATCGTTCCATAGTCGCCGGGATATTCGAACACAATGACATCACCACGTTGTGGCGAACGGTAGCCCGGAAAGATGTTGGTATGTGGAATACGAATGCCGGTCAGTGGTACTGCCCGTGGCGAGCGCAGACCATAGACGAATTTATTGACAAAGAGGTAATCTCCTACCAGCAGGGTATCACGCATCGAAGGAGTCGGAATTCCGAAGGCTTCGACGATGAACACTTTGAGAATCAGCGCGATGAAGAATGCGTAGATGAACACCCGGCCGTATTCCCTGAAAAACCCACGCGGGCGTTCTTCCTCCCTCACAGCATCGTTCTTCCCGTCCGCTTCATCCCCAGCCACCGCATTATGTTCCGCTGAAGCGGTAGGTTCCGTTGAAGCGGTAGGTTCCGCTGCGTTGTCCTGAGAAAGGTGTGCCTGATCGGATGTGGCAGAAGAGTCCGCGGCAGCATCTTCCCGTATCTGCCGGTTGTTTCGGTCAGCGGACGCTTCGCTTCCGGCGGGTGAGTGGGAGTCGGGATCGGATTTCCCCGCCGGTTGTTTGTCTTCGGGGTCCCTGGGCATTTCCGTCATATCAATTGATGAAGGTGAATATACGTGAGAAGCGGATTTTCTTTGCAATGTTGCTGATCATCGGGTCCATCGACCAGTACACCATTATAGGAGATCCGATGACGTACTCTTCGGGTATGAAGCCCCAGAAACGGCTGTCGAGAGAGTCGTCGCGGTTGTCACCCATGCCGAAGACATAATCACGTTCCACTGTATAGGATGTGGTCGGGGAGCCGTCGATGAGAATATTGTCACCGCGAACCTCGACCGTATGTCCTTCACGACGGATAAACGTAACCCATTCAGTGATGTTTTCGAGACTGAGCGGGATGATATCGCCTTCACCCGGGACGACCAGAGGGCCGTAATGATCCTTGTTCCAGGGTTTCCCGGGCGGAAATATTTTCGGTTCTGCGTATTCCTCGGGCATCAGGTCATTATAGTAC
>JAGTUW010000385.1 GCA_018224345.1 Bacteroidota bacterium | reverse complement strand
GATTGACTCGGCATGAGGATTGACTCGGCATGAGGATTGACTCGGCATGAGGATTGACTCGGCATGAGGATTGACTCGCACAAGACATCGGGTACGATCGTATGACGCCGTGTGTGTGGCTGGGCAATGGACATCCGCGTCTCGTGATCCGAGTCACAAGTGTTCGGGCTGAGGATATGACAGGTAACGCTTCACCGTTTCCGCAGGGTCATTCCTCCGCAGTCTTCTCTGAGTGTGGATCGATCTCTCCTGGCAGAGGGGAAGCATCGCCTGGTTCGTAATAATGAAACTGGTTGCCCGGCAACACATGCAGTGCGGTCCTGCCTTACCGAATGTTCCTTGGAACGATTCGGCCAGGAAAGTCGCTGCACAGTTGATCGAAAAAAATTAAATTGAATTAATACAGTTATCAAGGAAGATTAACATGCATGTAACAGCAAAATTGATACTGCCCCTCCTGCTTATTGCATATTTAACGGCCTGCAGCGAGGACGATCCCATCTCACCCAAACAGGACCACGTCGAAGCCATTGGCATGGCGTTGTTCCAGGACGGCCAGATGGTCGCCTCCATTCTGCGTGGAGTCCCGAGTGACACGCTTGTAGTGGTGGAAGGCGCACTCACCGAGGATTATGAGGTGCGCTTCTATGACGAGAACGAAGAGCTGTTCGAAATTCATGACGATAACCATGAGCATGAAGAAGAAAGCAGCTTTGCATGGGCGCTCGAGGATCCAACTGTCGTCGCGGTCCTGCAGGACGAAGGACATGAGGGCACCTTCGAGTTCCGGTTGCAAGGGCTTACGAGTGGCGGCACACACATAGAGTTTTTCATCATGCACGGCGACCATGCGGATTTCCGTTCCGGAAAGTGGCCTGTGCGCGTACGATAATGTGGCATGGCAACACACTCTGAACTCATGGGATATGTCGCGGAGCGGTATGCTCCGCGACGGACTCCCTTTTTCAATGCCTTGTTGCTGTTTGTTCTGATAGCGGTATCGGTCCCGGCTCTTCATGCACAGCAGTATGCCTCCATCCGCGGGATAATCCTGGATGCGGAGAGCGGTCAGCCTGTACCGGATACGTATCTCTTTCTTCATCCGAAAGGTGAACCCGGGGAGGGGAGACAGGAGTCCGTCGGCGAAGACGGGACATTTTTATTTTCACGTCTTCAACCCGGTCATTATGTTCTGAGCATCAGCCACACTGGGTATAAAATGCAGATCATGGAAGTGCCGCTGCCTGTTACGGAAGAGCGGGATGTGATCATGTATCTGCAACCACGGACGTATGAAACCGCTCCGGTCGTCGTCACCGGAACACACAGACATTCCCGCATCGAGGCAGGAGACGAACGCATGTTTGTGCTCCATGGTCGCGAACTGGAAAAGGAACTGGGTCTGACACTCGCCGCGACACTGAAGAATGAAACGGGCATTGCCATGCGTGCGATGGGACCGGCTCCCGCGCGTCCGGTGATCAGAGGACTGGGTGGCGACCGTGTCGTACTCAGTGAGGACGGAAGCAGGACGACCGACCTTTCCGCAACTTCACCCGATCATGCGGTGACAATCGAACCATTTGCGGTAGAACGGATAGAGGTTATTCGCGGGCCACAGGTATTGACACGCGCAGCGGGGACACTGGGCGGGATTGTCAATGTTGTGCGACATGAAATACCGCAGGAGCGACATGATAATATCATCGGTGCCCTGGGTGTCTATGGTGAATCCGCGAACGGCGGTCTACTCGCCTCCGTATACGGCGAAGCGCCGTTGGAACCGCTGATGCTGCGGGCGGAAGTCACGCGCCGCAGTGCAGGTGACGTGAGGACACCTGAGGGGATGCTCGGGAATTCTTCTGCACACTCACTGGATTATTCTTTCGGTGGCAGCCACATATTCGGTCATGGATATGCCGGAGCGTCGTACAGGGAGTATTCCCTCGCGTACGGAGTCCCGGGCGGTTTTGTCGGGGCACATCCGCGTGGTGTCGACATTGAGCTGGAGCGACGTCAGATAAATCTGCGCGGCATGTACGCGATCGATGCGTCCCTGCTGCACGACATTCGTTTTCATTTCAAACGTGCCTGGTACCGTCACAAGGAATTCGAAGCCAGCGGGCTGATCGGTTCGGAATTCCGTATCGTCAGCTATGCCGGCGATGTGCGTGCGATTCATCATGCCTTTGGTCCTGTCACCGACGGTATTGTCGGTATCGATCTGGAGCATCGTGATTTCAATGTTGGTGGCTACGTATTCACTGTGCCTTCCACATCGACGATGATCGCACCATACATATTCGAGCGTCTGCGTATCGGACGCCTGAGCGCGGAAGCCGCCATGCGCTATACGTGGAACAGGGTTGTCCCGGTCGAAGAGAAGCCTGATGCACGTATCGGGCATATCCGCGAACGACGATTCGATGCGCTCTCACTTTCCGCGACGCTGCGGTATGCATTGACGGATATCGTGCATGTGGGCGTCAATGTCAGTCGTTCCAACCGCATGCCCACGGTCGAGGAATTGTATTCCGAGGGGCCGCATCTCGCCGCTTACTCCTACGAAGTGGGGAATCCGGAACTCGACATGGAACGCGGGACAGGGCTCGAGGCCTTTCTCTACCATCGCTTTGATCATCTGTCCTTCAATGTCAATGTATTTCACAACGAGCTGACTTCATTTATCACGCCAAGGAACACCGGCGACCTTAATTACGCGACATTTCTTCCGATTTATGTCACCGAGGGTGTCCCGGCAATCTTCAGCGGGGCGGAGGCGCAGGTAGAGTGGGACGTCCTGCCCACCGTGCGCCTGGACGCTTCACTCAGTTATACGCACGGATCGTTCAGCGATGACGGCTCGCCACTTCCACAGATCCCACCGTTGAAAGGAGGACTCGGAGCGACCGCCCGTGTGGGTGCATGGCGTGTGGGTGTGGAGGCCATCATGGCGGCACGGCAGGACCGAGTAGATACGTATGAGGAAATGACTGCGGGCTATGTGATCCTGAATGCATCGATGCAATATTCCTTCGCGACAGGGAAGCAGGTGCACAACATGTCACTGGTCGTGGACAATATGACAAATCGGGCCTATCGCAATCATCTTTCCCGTGTAAAGGCGATCCTGCCAGAAGCCGGGATCAATGCCCGTGTCACCTACAAACTGTACTTCGACTTCTGATGAATGTGCCGGACCATATATGTGAAAGAAGGCGAATCCTCCCGCGTGGACTTCGCCTGCGACCGGGATACAGGAAAAATGGAGATAGCCGCACAGATAGAAATGTGTTGCGCAGAAATTATGTGTTTGGGGGTGAGCGCAAAGCGTGGTAATTTCCATTTCACGTTGCACAAAGAGCAGAGAACGGAGTCATTATGAAAACCCTGTATTTGATCAGACACGCGAAATCAAGCTGGGATCATGAAGGATTGACGGACTTCGAGCGTCCTCTCAACAAACGCGGAGAGGGTGATGCCCCGTTGATGGGAGGCGTATTGCGCCAGCATGGTGCGCGACCGGAGCTGATTCGTGCCAGCGCTGCGACGCGGGCGATCACGACGGCAGAGCAACTCGCCACAGTGCTTGACTTTCCTCCCGACGAGGTTATCGTTGATGAAGGCATGTACGGTGCCGCTGCGAATGACCTGCTCAAGATCGTCCGGAGTTTCCCGGACACGGTACAGGAGGCTATGCTCGTCGGACACAACCCGACTTTGCATATACTGGCAGAGAGAATTGCCGGGTTTGACGAGGACAATCTCCCCACCTGCGGGGTCATCTGCATTGACTTCATGGTCGAGACCTGGCATGAAGTTCCTGATACAATTGGTAAGATCCGCTATTACGAATACCCGAAAAAATATAAGTAACGGCACCTTT
>JAGTUW010000384.1 GCA_018224345.1 Bacteroidota bacterium | reverse complement strand
TGGTACGATGCCAACGGCAGCGATGTGACCGCCTATATCATCGATACCGGTATACGCTACACACACGACGACTTCAAGGATGCCAATAACAACAGTCGTGCGAGTCCCGGATTTGACGCATTCGGCGGCACCGGCAGCGACGGTAACGGACACGGGACGCATGTGGCCGGAACGGTCGGCGGCACCTTCTGGGGCGTGGCCAAGAACGTAAATCTCGTTTCCGTACGTGTGCTGGACAACAATGGAGGTGGCACGATTTCCACAGTTGTCGCCGGCGTGGATTACGTTGCCGGACAGACCACGCGGCCGGCGGTCGCCAACATGTCTCTCGGCGGCGGCGCATCCACGACACTGGATAACGCAGTTGCGAATGCGGTCAGCAAGGGTGTGACCTTCGTCGTTTCCGCAGGCAACAGCAACAGGGACGCATGCAGGTATTCTCCTGCGCGCGAACCGAGCGCCATCACTGTCGGCGCAACCACCAGTTCCGATTCCCGGGCATCCTATTCGAATTACGGGAGTTGTGTGGATATCTTCGCGCCAGGATCCGACATTACCTCCGCCCATAACAGCAGTGACAATGCAACGGCCGTCTTTTCCGGTACTTCCATGTCAGCCCCGCATGTCGCCGGTGTCGCAGCGCTGTTCCTGGAGAGCAACAGCACGGCCTCACCGGGGCAGGTCATGAATGCGATTCTCGGCAGCGGTACGCAGGGCGTCCTCGTCGGCAACCTCGGTCGCGGTTCACCCAATCTCCTGCTCTACAGTCTGTTCTCCGGCACGCCTCCGACAGGCGGACTCTCCGCCCCCTCCGGGCTCAGCGCCAGTGTCGTCTCGCAGACACAGATCGATGTGAGCTGGAATTCTGTGAGCAACGCCAGCGAATATGAAATTCGCATTCGTGATATCAACAACAATACATCCACAGTCCAGACCACATTGACATCCCATAGCTGGACCGGCTTGAGTGCGAGCAGTACCTATTCCTTCAGTGTGCGGGCCGGAGACGGCAGCAACTGGTCGTCATGGTCAGGTGAAATCTCCGCCACGACAATGGACAACCCGCCAGCGACGCCGACCGGATTCGGTGCTACCACGGTTTCAGCCAGCCAGATCAACACGGGCTGGAATTCTGTGAGCAACGCCAGCGAATATGAAGTCCGTATACGGGACGGCAATAGCAACACATCGACGGTCTCGACTACATCGACATCGCATAGCTGGACAGGGCTGAGCGCAAGCACAACGTATTACTTCCGTGTACGCGCCGGCAACAGCGGCGGCTGGTCGGCCTGGTCGAGCGAAGTGTCCGCCACGACGGATGACGCACCGCAATCTGTCACCGCATACATCACCGCAGCAACGGGGTCATCCGCATCCGTGAATCCCGCCAACTGGGCAGCGACACTTACGGTTGAGGTGAGGGATGCGCAAAGCGGAGGAAATCCCGTGCCAGGCGCAACGGTCACCATCACCTGGAGCGGAGACGCATCGGGTAGCGCAACGGCTGTGACGAACAGTAGTGGAATAGCATCGGTGACAACCGACAATCTGCACGTGAGGAAAGTTTCATCCGTTTCCATGACGGTCTCCGACGTTACCGGAACGAATATCACCTATGGTGGCCCTGCGAGCGCGGGATTGCTCCCGGTGATCGTGAATCAATAACATACCATCATCATTTCATCGGGATGGCGCGTCACCTGATTCGTCGTTTCCGTGATCGAAAGCTACGGGCCGCCCCTCACCGGGCGGCCCGTCTCTTATGAATCATCACTGCCCAGTCACAACCGTGGATGAGGACGGTCGTCGAGCGTGGACGGCAGAGCTCCTCCTCACTTTTCGCGACGCTAATGTTTTTGCCTATATTTCTTGCATTCAACCAATTATTTCCGTATCCTTACATGATGCTACAAATTGTAGCGCCCGCCTCTGAAGCAACTATGCACATCGGATGCGGAATTATGGGATTCGCTCTCCGATGTTCGGCCTTCCAAAAACCGCAACATTCCGAAGTAACAGAACAGGGGACCCGCAGGACGGGGCCAGGCTTCGAACGGAGTTGCGCTTCTGAACATTCTTTCAAAGGATATATATGACTTTCGAGAAACTCGGACTGTCCGAGCCCGTCATGCGCGGCGTTCGCGCAGCGGGATACACTGTCCCGACCGAAATCCAGGCCCTGGCGATCCCTCGCGCAATCAGCGGTGGTGACGTCATCGGCCGTGCAAAAACCGGCTCGGGTAAAACCGCCGCCTTTATTCTGCCGACGATCGACCGCCTGCTGACCGGCGGGAGCCGCAAACCCAATGGTGTGCGTGCATTGGTGCTGACCCCTACGAGGGAACTCGCCCAACAGGTAGCCGATGCAACCTTCGGGTACGCGAAACATCTCAAGATGCGGGCCGAAGCTATTTATGGCGGTGTCAGCATCGAACCACAATTGAAACGTATGCGTCACGGACTCGACATACTCGCGGCAACTCCCGGCCGGCTGCTCGATCATATTGAACGCGGCAGCGTGGACCTCTCACAATGCGAAGTGCTCATCGTTGATGAAGCCGACCGCATGTTTGACATGGGCTTCATTCACGACGTCAAGCGCATCATCGCCAAACTCCCGAAACAGAGACAGACAATGCTGTTTTCAGCGACCATGTCGAAGGAAGTGCGCAGGTTGACTGCATCGATCATGCGGGACCCCGCTTTCGTGGAAGTAGGTATCGAAGGCAACCCGGCCGAATCCGTTCGTCAGCATTTCTACTCCGTACAGAAACAGGAGAAGTTTGATTTCCTGCGTCATCTGCTTTCGGAAGACAAGATGGAAAGTGTGCTCGTGTTCTCCCGCACCAAACACGGAGCGAACAAGATCCTGCGCCGCCTCTCCCGTGCCGGTATCGTCGCCGGTGTGTTGCATTCGGACCGTTCGCAGAATCAGCGGCAACAGGCACTGGAAGGTTTTCGTAAAGGACGCCTGCGTGTACTGATCGCCACCGACATCGCTGCCCGCGGCATCGACGTGCGTGGAATTTCTCACGTGATCAATTTTGACACACCGAATTTCGCAGAGGATTATCTCCATCGTATCGGGCGAACAGGCCGCGCAGCAGACACCGGCGACGCCATCACCTTTGTCGCGCATGATGAGAAGGATCAGCTTCGTCGTATCGAACGCTTCGTCGGTCGCAAGTACACCGTCATGGCCTGCCCGCCCTTCGTAAGGGAAGTGCTGCCAGCCACTCACGACGAGCAACCCCGTAACGATCGAAAACGCAATGGTGCGCTCGCCGGAAATCAACGGGGGACACGACCGGTGCGGAAACGCAAGGAATTTGTCTCTGGTGAACAGACGCACACAGATCCCCGTACATCGGCGGGCTTTGCAGGTGAATCGACGGAACGTAATGGAAAGAAACGCACGGCACCGCATCACAAGAAATACGCCAGTGGGTCCAATTACAAACCCAAGGGGAAGAGTGGCAAACGCGGTCGCCGGAGCTTCGATGCCCAGCCCTCGACTGACGGACGCCGGCGCGACCCGCGCTTTTCCTGATACTGCGCAGCAGTGATCGCACAATCAACTTGTGCGTACCATGTTTTTCCTGGCCATCGGAGCATCTCCGGTGGCCGGTTTTTTTTTGGAGAACATGAACAGTCAGGAAGCGCGCCCGAGTATGATGCGTTCGATACCGGAATAATCCCTGATGATTTCTATCTCGCGGAGGTGTGCGCTTTCGAAGAGAGCAACGACATCCGCGGCCTGGCCGTAACCGATTTCCACGGCGAGGAGTCCCTGCCTCACCAGCAGAGAGGGCAGAAGAAGCGCGATACGACGGTAGAACGTGAGGCCATCGGCATGATCGGTCAATGCGGATGATGGTTCAAAATCACGGACTTCCGGCTGCAGGGTTGCCATGTCATCTGCGGGAATGTAGGGAGGATTGCTTACGACGATATCGTATGGCCCGGTGCCGGGTTCAGCGGCCAGGAAATCCAGTCGTGAAAAAACGATACGATCGTCCACTGCGTTGAGCCTGGCATTGTCTGCTGCGACGCTCAATGCAGCATCACTGTTGTCGATTGCCGTGACGCGGATCTCAGGTAATTGCCGGGCGAGGGTGACGGCGATCACGCCACTCCCCGTGCCGATATCGAGAATATGTGTGCCGGCCCGCGCACTTGCGCGACAGCGGTCGACCACGGCTTCGATCAGATGCTCGGTTTCAGGTCGGGGAATCAGGACTTCCGGTGAGACCCCGAATTCGAGTCCGTAGAATTCCGTCCCGCCGATAATATGCTGTACGGGCTCACGGCGCAGTCGCCTGCGCACCAGCGGACGGTAGCGTTCGAGTTCCTCGTCTGATACCGGCTGGTCGAAGCGGAGATAGAGTTGGAGACGTTTCTGACCGAGGGCGTGTGCAAGCAGATATTCTGCGGAACGTTTGGCTTCGTCAATACCTTTTTCCACCAGAAAGGCGGTGGTTTTCTTCAGAAGGGAGAGAACGGTTTCCTGTGGCATGGCAAATCAGCATGGCGGAAGACAGCGACGAGCGATCATCCCTGTTTCCGCAGCGGTTTTTTCTTCAGGACGTCCTTGCCGAAGACATGGGGGACGGCCTCGTCGATAGTGGCGATCGGGATGATTTTCAGTCCCTTGAGTATTTTATTTGGTACTTCGGGTAAATCTTTCTGATTGTCGCGCGGGATGAGAATGCGTTTGAGGCCATGCCGGCGGGCGGCGAGCAGTTTCTCATTCAGTCCGCCGATAGCCAGCACATCGCCGAGTAATGTGATTTCTCCGGTCATGGCAAGATCAGTCGCGGGCGGCTTGTCCAGCAGCAGTGAAAGCATGGCCATGGTCATCGTGATGCCGGCGGATGGTCCGTCTTTCGGGATAGCGCCTTCCGGAAGGTGGATATGAATTTCTTTCTTTTCGAAAGCGTCTGCCGCGATACCGAACACGGCGGCATTACTGCGCAGGTAGCTGAGGGATGCCTGTGCGGATTCCTTCATCACATCACCGAGTTGTCCGGTGAGTGTGAGTTTTTCCTGCCCTTTCATCATCGTGACATCCACATGCAGAATATCACCTCCGACGCTGGTCCATGCAAGTCCGATGACCGAGCCGACTTTGCCGGCACGCAGCAGATCCTTGCTTCTGTACCTGGGGACGCCGAGAAAGTCTTCCGCACGCGCGGCGGAGACCGCGAAGTCCGGTAATTCTTTCTTTCTTTTTCCTGCACGGCGGCTCAGACTGA
>JAGTUW010000383.1 GCA_018224345.1 Bacteroidota bacterium | reverse complement strand
GCTGCATGTTGCACGACTGATCAACGAAGCACGTGAGGCCTCGGCATGGGGTGTGACCTTCGCCGAGCCGGAAATTGACATCGACAAGCTGCGGAAGTTCAAGAATGACGTGGTCGGGAAACTCACCGGAGGACTCGGTCAGCTCTCTTCCGCGCGCAAGATTACGTATCTCCGGGGCTGGGCGCGTTTTCTCGATGCGAAGACACTGGAAGTCGAAGACGGCGACGGCAACTCGCAGAAACTCTCGTTTCGCCATGCCATTATCGCCACCGGGTCCCGTCCTGCGATGATTCCCGGGTTGCCTGAGGAATCCTCACGTGTGATGGACTCCTCGGCAGCGCTGGAATTGACCGATGTACCGGGGAAGTTGCTGGTCATCGGGGGCGGATATATCGGCCTGGAAATGGCGACGGTCTATGCCGCATTGGGATCGAAGGTGACAGTGGTGGAAATGACATCCGGGCTCCTTCCCGGCGCCGACCGTGACCTGGTCAATCAACTGAAAAAGCGCCTTGACTCACAGCTTGAAGACATTCTGCTCAAAACAAAGGTCACGGAAGTCAAGGAGCGCAAGGACGGGCTCAAGGTCACAATCCAGGAAGGCGATGATACGCGCTCGATGATTGTCGACAGGGTGCTCGTCTCAGTCGGACGCAAACCGAACACAAAGGACTTCGGTCTCGAGCATACCCGTGTGGCGGTGGGCGATGACGGCTTCATCGTTGTGGATCCGCAGCGCCGTACGGCCGAGGAACAGATCTTCGCCATCGGCGATGTGACCGGTGACCCGATGCTCGCGCACAAGGCCTCGCATGAAGCCCGCGTCGCGGTCGATGCCATTGCAGGGAAAAAAACCGCCTTCGAACCCTGGGCCATTCCTGCCGTGGTCTTCACCGATCCGGAAATTGCCTGGGCGGGGCTGACCGAAACCGAAGCCCGGGATCAGGGACGCAAAGTGGAGATCGCGCGCTTTCCCTGGGCGGCTTCCGGACGTGCCACAACATTGGATCGTTTCGATGGCGTCACGAAAATCATCGCCGATCCGGAAAGCGAGCGCGTGCTCGGCATAGGCATTGCCGGACCCGGTGCGGGTGAACTCATCGCCGAAGGTGTTCTCGCCATCGAGATGGCCGCAACAGTCAGGGACCTGGCGCTCTCCATTCATCCGCATCCGACGCTTTCGGAAACCCTGATGGAAGCTGCCGAAGTATATTATGGCCACAGTACGCATCTCTTCCGGCCGAAAAAGGGGGACAAGAAATAGAAGTTAAATGCGAATAACCACCGGGCAGGACTGATTGACAGCCACTTGAATATAAATAGTGCGGATGAAGCCTGTTTCTGTGGATTAAATGAGAATAAGAAAAAAGTGCAATGCGGTTATTTCCACATTGCACTTTTTTCATTGCAGAATATGTATCCTCGCTCTATCAGTTGGATACCAGTTCTCCGGCCTCGGTGGGTGGCTTCGTGATCCCGGCGGGTAATTCGTCGGTGCCTGTGGGATATTCCTTCGCTTCACGGAGAATATCATCGAAGGTCAGGCCACCGGGTTCCTCGCGTGGCGTGCGTGGCGTGCGCCACATCCGGTACACTGCCAGCAGCAACGGCAGCACGCCCAGAACGATAAACACCGTGTCGGGGATCATGCGGAGCCACAGGACTGTGTGAACGAACGGTTGATGGTAAAAATCCAACGTGCGCACGAACCAGTAGCCGTTTTCAATACCCTGCATGAACTGTGCGAAACCGACTGGGAGCAATGTGATGACAATCATACCCATCAGTCCGATGTTGAGTCCCCAGAACGAGGTCTTCAACAGTTTCTCCTGCTTGTTGTGAGAAATCGTACGCATGCTGAAGAGCATCAAGGCAATGCCAAGCATGCCGTACACACCCATCAGTGCGCCATGTGCGTGCGCAGCGGTGAGGAAGCCGCCGTGTGAAAAGAAATTGATCGATGGAAGATTGATCATGAAGCCCAGTACGCCGGCACCGAACAGATTCCAGAACGCGGTGGCGACCAGAAACATGAATGACCATTTGTAGGGGAATTCCATTCCGCCCTTCTGAACATAACGGTAATGTTCATAGGCTTCGACCACCAGCAGCGTAAGAGGAATGACTTCCATGGCGGAAAACACGGAGCCGAGCGCGATCCACATTTCCGGAGCGCCGATCCAGTAATAATGATGTCCCGTACCGATAATCCCGCTCCCGAGAAGAATGATGAGCTGGAAGTACAGCGCACGCAGTGTCGATCGTTTCGTCACCAACCCCATGTTGACCATGAGGAAGCCGATGACGACGACTGCGAAGACTTCGAACATCCCTTCTACCCAGAGGTGAATAACCCACCAGCGCCAGAAGTCTGCCAGTGTGATGTGCTGTCCCGGACTCATGAAGAAAGCAAAGCCGTAGAATGCAGGAATGGCAATCGTGCTGTAGAGAAGCAGATGTGTCATTCCGCCCTTGTCGTTTTCCTTTTTCAGTGCGGGGCGGAGGCCGCGATAGACAATGACGAGCCAAAGCAGCAATCCCACAGTGAGGATGATCTGCCAGAAGCGCCCGAGGTCGAGATACTCCCACCCTTGATGTCCGAACCAGAACCAGTTCTCGCCGAAATCACCGCGCACACCGAGATACTCACCTGTCAGACTTCCGACAACGAGTGCGACCAGCGCCCAGAACAGCAGGTTGACCAGCAGCTTTTGTCCCGGCATTTCCCGGCCACTCACCAACGGGGTAATAAAAATGCCCATGGCGATCCATGCCGTGGCGATCCAGAAAATGGCGAGCTGCAGATGCCAGGTGCGTGCGACGTTGAATGGAAGAATCGACGCCAGATTGATGCCGTAAAACGTATTGCCCTCGATGTAGGTGTGTGCCATGTAGCCGCCGAGTAGCGTCTGGACAAGGAAGAGGAGCGCGACGACGATGAAGTATTTTCCGGTGGCTTTCTGACTGGGCGTGAGCATCAGTCGGTCGGTTCGGATAACGGGAAATGTCTTGAACGCTTCCTCACTTTCAAGTCGAAAGCGCTTCCAGAGAAAGAGAATCACTGCGGTCATGAAGATGAGCAGCGTGACACTGACACCGCTCCAGAGGTAGGAACCCGCGCTCTGCACATTGCCCGCATCCGGATCGAATGGCCAGTTGCTCGTATAGCTGTAGCTCTCGCCCGGTCGTTTGCTGCTTGAAAGCCAGGCGGTCCAGTAAAAGAAATCCGCAAGATGCTGCGCCTGGTCGCCCTGAAGGAACCAGCCTTCGTCCGCCTCCCGTGTCCGGATGATGGCATTGGGTTGTAATCCCGATCGGATGTCCTCTCCGGAAAACATCTCGCGATAATATGCGCGGACAGCCTCGAGGGCGGCGACCTCCCCGTCGGTCAGTACCAGACGATCATTCTCCTCGTCAAAACGATTATCCTTCAGCTCCCGCAGTACCCGGGCAGCGATCACTGATCGCTGATCGTCGTTGAGACTTTCGAAAAGCTCTCCGTGCGAAGTCATCGCGTAATGATCCCGCATCGTAGTTGTCGTAATGCGCAGAGCCTGTGCAGTGAAGTCGGGACCGAGATAGGCGCCATGACCCAGCGTACTGCCGTACTGCATCAGACCGTGACTCTGATACACCGATTGTCCTCCCTGCACGGCAGCCAGGGTACTTATCACATTGCCGCGTTCATCGACGATTTCTCCGGGTCGCGGTGCTGCATCCTTGTATATCCAATATCCGCCGATCAACAGCACGGTAAATCCCAGCAGCATGGTCAGCAGCAGTACATGTTTCCATATCCCGGAATGAAACGTTGGGGTTGCATTCATGATAGATGTTCTCTCTTCGTTGTGTGCGCTATTCTTTATAAGGTGCTTGTATCCGAAAATACCTTCGTCCCTCAGGCGGTCTGTGTCAGGCGTTCCTCCATGGCCAGTGCGCGGGGATGCAGGACGTTGTTCTCGAGATGAATATGCAAATGCAGATCGCGCTCGAATTCATCGAGTTCGCGATAGAACAGTTGGTATGTCGTGCAGGCTTCCGCGGGAGGAGTGAAATCATTCGCCAGTGTTCGCATATGGTCGAAAGCCAGTCCGACGCTGTCATGTTCCTGTTCCATCATGTCGATGGGATTCTGTACGCTTCCGAAACCCGAGGAAAACACCGGTCCTTCTTCGCGTTCCGCTGCAGCGAGCTGCCTGATATAGGGAAAGAGAATGCGCTCTTCCTTCATCATGTGTGATTCGAGTTCCATCTGTACCTGCTGAAAGACCCCGGCGATGTCCCGTACCTCGGGATGCGTGTCGCCATGTACCGATGCGACTTTGGCCGCATGTGCCATGATGGTCGGCAGCATGGTGCGCACGTACTGATGATGTGTGTTGATAATGTAATCGATGAGAAATTCAGTCGACCAGGATGATACGTCATGTCCGCCTTTCTCCGGCAACGCCTCGAGATCGGCTTTCAGCGCTTCTGTATCCACTTTCTTTTCCTGACAGGCTTCGGGAAGTGTTTTTTTCCCGCCGCAGCAGAAGTCGATGCCATGGGTTTCGAAAATCCGTGCCGCATGCATGTTCTGTGCGACAACCTCACCGACGCTCTGTTCATTCCATTGTATCTGCATGTCTGTTCTCCTTTGTAATTGACAGTGGTCTCTGCATACAAGGTAGGCGGTGGCAGGGAAGCAACATTTGATCTGGATCAGATTCGGACCGATTGTGCCGCTGGCCTCGGTGAACATTCCAACGCGGCTCAGTTTGCAGAAACCGGACGAATCCATTCCTCTCCAACATGACGACGCCGGAGAGTCTGTTGCGGCGGGAAGGCGGGAAATGATATGTTGCAGGTATGGAAATTGAACACATCATTGCCACACTCCATTTGATTCCGATGTTTTCGGAGCTGCGTGAGGATGAGTTGCGTGACATTGCCGCGCTCTGTCATGTGCGGGAATGTGAAAAACGCACCCTGCTCTTTCAGGAGGGGAGCCCCTACCGTGGGTTCTATGTCGTGCTGGAAGGCAGTGTGAAAGTGTTCAAGCTTTCGCCGGATGGCAGGGAAACCGTGCTGCATGTGCTCTTTCCCCATCAGACACTGGCGGAAATACCGATGTTTGCGGGTGAGGATTACCCGGCGCATGCCGAATGTCTTGCACGCAGCTGTGTGATGTTTATCGAAAGCGACGGCTTCCTCTCGTTGCTGCGACGGAACCCGGAGCTTTCACTGCGCATGCTGGCAGGACTGAGCAAACGGCTGCGCCATCTGGCAGGACAGCTCGAGGACCTTACCGCACATGATGTGCGGACGAGACTGATACACTATCTGCTGGATGAATATGAACTGCAGAAGCCTGGGAGGGTATTGCCGCGCATGACACTGCGCACATCGAAATCACTTCTTGCCGCACAGATTGGAACAACGCTGGAAACGCTCTCGCGCACCTTCAGAAAACTCGAGGCGGAGGGTCTGATCCTCATGAAAGGGAAGAGCATTCTGCTGCAGGATGTCGAAAGAATGGAAAAAGAATACGGCAGAATCACCGGTCAGTAAGAAAGATGTGCTGCGACCGCGGCGGTGATGCAGTGGGCAGACTACCACTCCGGGAGGGGATCCTCCCGGCGCGCGGGCCTGTGTAGCTGATCGAAAATCACGCCGTCGAGCCAGAGTAACGTTCCGTCTTCGGTATGAACCCCGGTGCCGCGTTCATACACCTGACGGATACTCCCATCCCGATGTTTGATACGGTAATCTATCATATACGGTATCCGCGCGTTGAGGCTGTCATTGACGGCATTGATGACCTTGATGACATCTTCGGGATGCACGATGCTTTTGTAGGAGCGCACGGCATTGCCAATGAACTCCGAAGCCGGATAGCCGCTTATCTCTTCAATCTGCTCACTCATGAATTCCATGGTCCAGAAGGCATCGTTGGCACAGCGATAGACTGCACCCGGGATATTCGCAACGAGCGTGCGGAAGCGGTCCTGATTCCGGCGCAGATCGTTTTCACGGCAGATCGCTTCCGCGATGCGGTTCTGGAGATCATTTTTGACTTTTATGATTTCCCTGTCCCTTGTCTGCAGTTGATGTTCGAGTTGTCTCGCACCTTCCCTGAGGCCAGCGATTTGCCTCTGCAGTCTGCTGACTTCCTCGAGAAGGGCGTCCCTGTCCATGTCCTCAACATTCATCGTGCACCTGATGAATAAACCTGATCATACCTGTCTATTTCTTCACCGGTCGTCCCTTGCAACAGGGCATTCTGTGAATTCCTCAATAGTACAAAAAAAAAATATGGAATCGTATATGCTTCTGCCCATATTCCGGAAGTATCGTATTATGAAACGACCCAGATTCCATCCATGACTCCGAGCCGGGTGTCATCGATCCAGACGCCGACACCAGCACCGTCTCCTCGGAATTCCGTGACGATGTCGACATGTTGCGCTGAACGGTTGAATCGTCCTTCCTCCGCCAGACGATCCAATGCTGCTTTGCCTTCCTCTGAAGTTTCATCGTCGACATAGCATTCACCGTAACTTGATCCGATGGCGATATGCAAGGTGCCGCCCACTTTTTCAACGAACAGAGGGTGCTTGAGAACACTCGTAATCCCTGCATTCATACCGAACGCGACTTCGCCGAGTCGGTGCGAACCCTCGTCGGTCTCGATAATTTTTTTCAGGGTGTCCTGTCCGATTTCCGCTCTGTAATCAGTGATCCTCCCGCCGGTAAATGTAAGGTAGATACCTTGTATGGTGGTCCCGCTATTGTATACCGGGAGATCCACAAAAATCTCTCCCTCGACGGAATTTGCGTCGGGACT
The DNA here is from genome assembly GCA_018224345.1 of Bacteroidota bacterium. Lineage (GTDB taxonomy): Bacteria > Bacteroidota > Ignavibacteria > SZUA-365 > SZUA-365 > SZUA-365. Next base: position 23,267 of record JAGTUW010000383.1, on the reverse strand, counting down.
GGTGAACACTTCGCCGTCCGGGAAATTCCTTTCTCCGGTGCATTTGATGACATTGTGATCATCGATGTTCATACGCAATTCCAGTGTGCGGCCGTCCTGTGGGTGGCGTGTCTGAATGCGTATGATCTTGCCCTCTGACATCACGCGATGAATGTCCTCCTCCACCCGGTCGAGTTCGCGCGGGTCTTTTGTCGATGCGGCAACGATGACATCGGTGTACTCATCGAGCGTCATCCCTTCGAGATCGGCGAAGCCCTGTGTCGGATACAACGTCAGTACCCAAGGCTTGTCCAGGCGGATGCGTTTGAATGCTTCATCAGCACGCATTACCGCCATGGCAGTCTCCTCGGGCAGCCCGGCGGAGAGCGCGGGGTCCTCGGCGCCGAGTATCTCTATGTACTTGGTCATCGCCAGATATCGCTGCTCATGCCATGCGGGAACGCGCTGTATCTGGGCGACCGTGCCGTGCCGTGCAATCGATGCACCCCAGACCTTTCCGCGGTCATTGTCGGGCGCGATGATATTGACGTCGGCAATGCCGCCGGCAGCAAAAATTTTGTCCTGCAATGTCGACATCAGCGGCCAGGTGATATATTCACCCTTGATCATGATGACGTCATCGGGTTGCACACCTCCGAGAGAATAATCGAGCAGGTAGTCTGCCCAGGTATTGAGATCGTGTCCGGAAATGTTGGCTTGCTGCATGGTATGACTCCGTTGGTTTCTGATAACCCGCAATCTATGGAGAGGTGGCGAAAGGCGCAAACAGCATACTGTACCGGAAGGAGAACACCGGTGGAGGCGCGTCACTCTGTTTCGATGACGGAGACGACATGTCCCTGCTCGTAGTGCGTTTCGCTGAGCACAGTACCGTCCCGATCGAAGTGACGCGCGATACCGTGGACCGTCCCTTCGACATACGGTGTGTCCCGTGCTGTGCCGCAGACCATCGCGGGACCCCGCCTCCAGGTGCCGCAGGGACAACGGACGTGAGGCATCCTGTCTTCCGGAGCCAAAACGGATGAAGTTCCGCGCAGAGAGCCACTTAGATGAGACTAAGTTGTTACTTAGTCATGCCTAAGTAACGCGTGTGCTCTCCCGGGTGATGAATCACAGAGGTCTGGCGGTCATGCCCGGCTTTGTGGGCACTCATATGCATGTTTTCAGGAATAGCGGTATCTTGTTTTCGTATAGTAACGGGTAGCATCATCCGGATTACTTGCTGTGGTGATGCAAAGTTGAAATACGGATTTTCACAAACGAGAGGTTTTCAATGTCGCGAAACACATGGAGCGCATTTTCCATGCTGCTCATCAGTGCCGTCCTGCTTTTCGCTGCATGTTCCGAGTCCGGATCACCGAATGATCCGAATGATACGGATGTGCAGCGGGTATTCACATCCGGGGGTGAAGGGACATTGTCCGACGCAACCGGGGCCGAAGTGCAGGTGCATGTCGGCGCGATCAGTAATGCCGGCGACGGTTCCAATGCCGAAGTATCGTTCTCCATCAAAACCAATGTCGATCCCGGGTCTGTCCCGACCGCCATTCCGGCGACGTATGAATTGATCGGCGATATTCGTCTTTTCGAGCCGGCGAATTTCGTGTTCACCGATCCTGTACAGTTGTTCCTGCCTGCTTCGGAAGCGGAGACGCCAGAGGATCTGACTGTGCTCTGGTATGATTCCGGGAGCAAAAAATGGATACCTCTGCCGCTCAATGCGCTCGATGAGGAGAACAGGCGGCTGGGTGTCAGTGCCTTTCAGCTCGGATATTTCGCGGTTGCGCGTGTGAGCCCCGCTGCAGCGGGAAAGAAGGCCTCATCGGACCGCGTGGGGGGATTGCGTTACAGCCATAATCACACGTCAAATTATTACTACACATTGACCATTGCAGACGTTACTTACGCGAATCCCTCTATCGGCTGGCCGAACCTTGTGGGCTATTCCGCCAGTACAGGATCGCGTCCGACGGGTGGACCTCTGACTGCGACGCATCTGGGCAATATACCGCAGGGGAGCTACACGGTATATATCAGCCGTGTCAAACGCGGGACCCTTTCATCGCCGCCGGGAGACCGCGAGACCTATTCCGTCCCTACAGTCAAAACCGTCGGTCCGTTCACCAGTATCGGTGGTTGGAGCATGAAGAATTGGAGCGGATGGTCGGATATCTCCCCTGCCGGTGGTGGACAGTGGAGAAAGGGAACACCCGATACATGGCCGAATCCCACTATCCCGCCATCTGCGGGAGCCGATCCGCTGAACGGAAAATGGCACCTTTCCATACAATACACCACGCCGCCATACGAGCAACAAGCAGCGGATATAGATTTGCGGGTCAAATCTTCGAGCGTCGTGCATCTTTCTGTTTATGATGAGGACGACGCGATCTGGCAAAGTCTTGATATAGGACTCGAGCGCAGCGCCGACAAACGCAATGTCAAACTCATTGGTCCCGAAGAGGATGGTGAGTTCTGGGTGATGACCTTCACCTTCATGGATGCCGGTATGAGCCGTTTTGAGGGGAAGTTTGTGGAACGCTGGTATGATTATGATGACAACGGCAACAAAATCTGGATAGATGAAGAGGCCGATATTGTCGGAACGCGTAAAAGCGGCATTGTCGCTCCGCCGGGCGCCGGCAACGGATCACTGTCGAAGCAGAGCGGAACGTCGGAGGGCGTCGGGCTTCTGCCTTCGCTTCAACGACGCATGCGGTAATGAGCGAATGATACTGTCCCCGGGAGCACGGTGTGAAAACCCGCATGCCCGGGACATACATCCGAAAGATGCCGGAGAAAACTTTTCTCCGGCATCTTTCACGTTTATGCAGCGCTGGGTATTTTTAACGGATGTATCGCAGTGTCCATCTCATACTCAATCCCGCCGCAGGGAACGGGCACGCAGGCCGGCATCTCGGTGCAGTCCTGCAGAGGTTGCGTATTGCAGGCTTTACCGTCCAGGAGTACACGACCAGCCGCCGCATGCATGCTGCGGAAATCGCGGCAGCGTTGCCGGATGACGGGGATCCGGTCTGCGTCGCCGGCGGAGACGGCACGCTCAATGAGGTGCTGAACGGGTTGCGTTCGGACTCCCATCCCATTGCCGTACTTCCCACGGGAACGGGCAACGATTTCGCTGCACAACTGGGGATGCGATCGGTGAAGGATACGATCAATGCCCTCGTCAACGATCACAGTATGGTCGCTGACGCGGCGCACGCCGATGTGATCGATGTGGAAGGGACGCTGTTGACACGCACGTTCATCAATGCCATCGGGATCGGCTTCGATGCCGCTGTGGCGGGCGACGTCGCCGGAAGCGCTGCCGGGCGTGGATTACTGCCGTATCTGCTTGCGGTCTTCCGGGTGCTGCGACGTTACAACGCCGTACATTCCATGACCACATATCACAACACCGAACTCAGCGACTCCCTGTTTCTCGCCTGTATCGGCAACGGTTCGCGCAGCGGTGGGGGCTTTCGCCTGACACCGAAAGCGGACATCACCGATGGCCTGCTCGATCTCTGTCATGCACGGGAACTGAGTCTCATGCGTGTCATGCAGGTACTGCCGCGTGCACTCCGCGGCACGCATTTGTCCGCCCCGGAAGTCTCCTATATCCAGGCGGCGCATTTCAGGGTCGCTCTCGATACGCCTTTGCCCGTGCATGTCGACGGTGAAATCCTGTCCGAACGCGCTCTGCGCGTCGTGGTCACCTGCCGGCCTGCGGCACAAAGATTTTTCACGGCCATGTAATACAGCGAAGTTTCTTTTCTCCATCAGCGCAAGAGAATTCGGACGAAAACAGCATGCCGCACATTTTTCCCGTTCAGGATATTCAGTATCTTCTACGATACGATACTGTTTAAGAAAAGGAAGGAACCATGGATTTACACGCGATTCAATCCGCATTGAAAGAAGCCGGCATCGATGGATGGCTGTTTTACGATTTCCACAACAGGGATGCCATCGCAGCCCGGATTCTCAACATGGATACCAGCCGCTTCGCATCACGTCGCTGGTTCTATTTCATTCCCGCCGAGGGTGAACCACAAAAACTGGTGCATCGCATCGAACCCTGGCGCTGCGATCATCTCCCCGGTGAGAAACATGTATACCTGCCGTGGAAGCAACTGCAGGACTCGCTGCGCGGCATGCTCGGCGACGCGAAAAAAATCGCGATGCAGTATTCCCCCGACAACAACATTCCCTATGTGTCCATTGTCGATGCGGGTACGGTCGAATTGATCCGCGGCTTCGGTGTCGAAGTGGTTTCGAGTGGTGATCTGGTCGGACGCTTCGAGGCACATCTCTCCATGGAAGACTGGGAACAGCACAAGGAAGCCGGACGCATTCTGCAAAAGGTCAAGGATGAAACCTTCAGGGAAGTCGCCCGCCGCATCAAGGCCGGTGAGTCACCGCGTGAAGTGGAAATTCAGAATTTCATGCATGACCTCATGCGCGCCAATGGCATGCACTGGGAAGACGGTCCCATCGTCGCCATCAATGAACATGCCGCCGACCCGCATTTCGAACCGACGGAGGAAAACAGTTTCGGCATGAAGGAAGGTGATCTTCTGCTGATCGATCTGTGGGCGAAAAAGGACGAACCGGGCGGTATCTATTATGACGTCACCTGGATGGGATATATCGGAACGGAAATTCCCGAACGCATTCGCGACATATTCAATATTGTACGGGATGCGCGTGATGCGGGCCTGAAAATGGTGCAGGAGCGATTTGCAGCGGGCAAACCGGTTGCCGGTTGGGAGGTCGACGATGCCGTCCGCAAGGTGATTGCCGATGCCGGTTATGGTGAGTATTTCGTACACCGGACGGGACACAACATCGGGCTTGAGGTCCATGGAAACGGCGGTCATATCGATAATCTCGAGACCAGGGATGACCGTCTGATTCTCCCCGGAACCTGTTTCAGCATCGAGCCGGGCATTTACATGGAACACGAGAAACTTGGTTTCCGCAGCGAAATCGATGTGTTTGTCACGGACGAAGGCCAGGTGGATGTCTTCGGCGCCGTACAGACCGATGTCATTCCCATTCTCACCCTGGGATAGTTCAGAAACGCGCAGGGAGACGCGCCGGGTGTCTCCCTGTCTTCTGCCCGCTTTTCGGGACCGTGCACAGCGCCGGTCAGGATTGAAACCAGCCACTCTCACCACAACCACGGATGCGTATGTACACCTACATCGTGATCATTATCGTGTATCTCGTCGCGTTGACGATATACAATTTCTACCAGGCGCGCAAGGTCAAGACCCAGGACGACATGATGGTCGCCGGTCGCAGTCTTGGCGTGACCAAGATGGTCTTCACGCTCGTCTGTACCTGGATCGGATCAGGGACGTTCATTGCCGGTGCGGAATATGCCTATCGTGCGGGCTGGAGTTCGCTGTGGATGCCTGCCGGCGCATGGGTCGGCATCGCAATTATCTATTTCCTTGCCGGCAAAATCCGCACTTTCGGTCAATACACCATCGGTGATATTCTCGAGGAGCGATACGGGAAGTTCGCCCGGCTCTTCGGCGCCTTCGCACTCATCATTGCCTTCACCACCATCGTCTCGTATCAATTCCGCGCCGGAGGCTACATTCTCAATGTCATAACGGACGGGGCGGTGAGCGTGGAAGTCGGCCAGGCGCTGGCCGCGGGCTTTGTGATTCTCTTCACCTCCATCGGCGGCATGATCGCCGTGGCGCACACCGATCTGCCAAACGGGATTATCATCATGTTGGCCTGCATCGTTTCCGTCCCCTTCGTTGTGGCCACCGCCGGGGGACTCGGAGCGCCGGCCGAAGTGCTGCCCGCCTCTCACATGCTGCTGGTTTCTCCGGAATTCGGGCAATACCCCTTCCTCAAGGCATTCAGCTATTTCCTTGCAACCATGTTCCTGCTGCTCGGCGTACAGAGTATGTATCAGAAATTCTACAGCGCCAGGACAGCAGGGGACGCCAAAAAGGCAGTGTTGTTGTGGATTGTCGGAACGATTCTCGTCGAAACGGTCATCGTCGTTATCGCGATCTATGCAGCAAGCTACTATTGGAGCGGTCACATCACCATAGATCCCGCGGCCGTGGTCCTTTACGCAGCGCGTGACATGGTCCCCGCCCCCGTGGGCCTGCTGCTGCTCGGTGCAGCGGTTGTGGTGGTTATTTCCACGGGAATGAATTATCTACTGAGTCCGTCGACCAATATCATGCGTGACGTATATCAGCGTTTCATCAACCCTGACGCACCGCAGTCCACCATGGTAGCGATGCAAAAGGTACTTATCGTTGTACTGGGTCTTGTCGCCTTTCTGCTGATATTCATCCCAACGGTAATGAACCTGGAAATATCTGTTCTCAAGTACGCCTACTTTGCCTATACGATTTACGGTGTTGCCATCACCCCGGCGCTGCTGGCAGCGCTTGCCTGGAAGCGAGCGACCAAGGCAGGCGGATTGGCAAGTATCATTTCCGGTACCATCATGGTGATCACCTTCGATCTGCTGATCCCTTATATTTTTCCGCAGATCATGATCGGCGAGGATCCCTGGGGTATCCCGAGTATCTATCCCGCGCTGATCGTGTCCATCGGCATGTTGATTATCGTCAGCTACGCGACGCCGAAGCCCGATAAATCGGTGCTGGCAAAGCTCTTCCCCGAAAAAATCTGACACAGACAGAATCGCTTCAAACAGGGGCAATCGCGGCCAGGCGGTTGTCCCTGTTTCCTTTTGCGAAGGAGCATTCTCCCCGTTCCGCTACAGGACTTATGTGGCCAGATCATCGAGCAGTGCGGCAAGCCGCCGGGTCACTTCCCGACGCTCGTATTGTCCTACGGCGCTCCGGTCCTGTGCGGTACCAAGTACCCCTTGTTCCCATTGATGGTAGAAATCGAAAAAGATATCGGCGATACTCCCGATGTCACCCGAGCGCGCGCAGAGACCGGAGGCGGTGTTCTCGACGACATCTGTGACTGCTCCCTCGGGAGCAAGTGTGATGATCGGTTTGCCCGAGCCGATATATTCATACACCTTGCCCGGGACGATTTCCTCATTCCCCTTGAAATCATCGACGACCATCAGCAGTGCGTCACTCTGGAAAAGATGACGTACGCTTTCCGCATGTGGCATGTAATCATGCACGACAATGGCGCCGGCAAGCACAGGATGGTCGAACATGGCGCGGACCTCGGCGCCGAAGCGTCCGATAAACTGCAGACGGATGCGGTCGAGCGGGATTCTCCCGGTTTCGACAAGGGATGAGACGGCCGCGAAAAAAGATTCCGGATTCCGTTTGCCATACATCGATCCGGTGTAGGTCACGGTGAAATGACGTTTGTCGAGCACTTCAACCGCCGGGAAATCCGCACTGTCAAAGCCATTCGGAAGATGATGTACTTTCGCAGTCGGGATGTCCGGGTACTTCGCGTGAAAGTCCTTGCCTATGCCCTCCCAGGCGACATCCATTGCGTCGCATTCGCGGTACACGGAACGCTCGAAGTGACGATCGATCATTGCGGGAAGAAACCAGCGATCCGGTGTCGAAAGAAAACCCGTCCACGGATCCCGGAATCCCGCAACCCATGGCAGACCACTCCGGCGCTTGAGTTTCCGCGCGATGAGCGAGCAGGTGTAGGGTGGAGAAGAGGAATACAGGGCCTTGATATCATGTTTCTCTATGATATCGAGACCTTGCTTCACCGCAGGCCGCAACCAGCCGATGCGTGCGTCGGGGATGAAAAACGTGGCGCGGACGAGCTCTGCGAGGCGCTCACGCAGTGATCTCTTCTCTCCGGGTTTGGGAATGGTGTTGACATCCACAGGCGTCCCTTTTTTCTTTCCCGTCAGAGCGCGATAGATGTCGTAGGGTTCGAAAATCTGTGTGCGATAGACGATGGCTTCCTTCGGAATCGCCGCAAGAAGCGACTCGTCCCTTGCAGGATAATCGGCATCTTTTACGGTCAGAATTATCGGACGCCATCCGTATTCCAGCAGATAGGTGCAGAATTTCAGCACGCGCTGCACGCCGGGGCCGCCGGAGGGAGGAAAATAATAGGTGATGATCAGTACGTTACGCATGGGAAGTGACTGGCGGTAGGCGTATTTCCTGTTGCAGTTATCGTTTCCGTCACGACGGACAAAGTAAGCAAAACCCGATTCCCGATGAAGGCCCTTTTTCGTCCCTTGCCACGTAAGTTCTCATTCCCGGCTCTGCGTACAGCTGGTATTGTCAGTCCGTTGCAGGTCGCACAGGCAGCCAGCCGGGGCGGCTGAGCAGTACACGGTACAACGGCGCCGGGATAGTCAGCAGTGTATCCGCTCCCTCGGCCGGAAGCGTGCGGCGCAATTCGTCAATGCGGCCGTCACGAACGAGGGCCACCCAATCCGGCTCCATGAGCAGAATACGTCCGAGCGCCACAGCGTCGCAGCCGTCATCGAGTGCAACCTGTGCATCGCGGGGTGTATACATGCCTCCGACACCGATCAACGGTTTACGGTGTTGTGCGGGCTGGCGTCGCAGTTGTTCGATGACACGGAGCGCCGGCCGGCGGTCGTCGTTTGCGTCGCGCATGCTGCCGGCGCGATAATCACGCAGGGAAATGTGGAGAAAGTCCAGCGGACGCTCCGCCAGCGCATCGACAAGGAGCATGGTGTCATCCAGAGTGATGCCCGGCTCCTCGATTTCTTCCGGGGAAAAACGATATCCCACTGCGAAGGGTCTGCCGGCCAGTTGTGCTGTCTCGATGACTGCATCGGTGACGGCGAGCGGAAAACGGAGACGTCGTTCGGGACTCCCTCCCCACTGGTCGGACCGCCGGTTCGAATGCGGGGAGAAAAATTGCTGTAACAGATAGGTGTTTGCGCCGTGAATTTCCACGCCGTCATAGCCGGCTGCGATGGCGCGTTGCGTGGCGCGGGCAAAGGCCTCGATGCAGGCATGGATTTCTTTTTCCGTCATGGCACGCGGCGTATCGGCGCCGGGCCGAATTGCCGGGATATCGCTTGCGGACAGGGGAATGTGACCCAGCAGAGAAGCGGGACACATTCTTCCGCCATGATGCAGTTGCAGCACGGCGCGTGCGCCACCATTCCGGATTACATCGGCGGCCGCACGCAGTGAGGGCAGCATGCTATCGTCGTGACAACTCCATTGTCCGTCGAAGGCATGTCCTTCCGGCTGCACGTAGCATGCTGCTGTGATAATCATACCGGGCCCGCATGACCGCCGGCGCAGGTAGTCGAGTTCGTCCTCATGAATACGGCCATCGGGGTGTGAGGACCATGTGGTCATCGGTGCCATGACAACGCGATTGGGCAGTGAGATGCCACAGCGAAGAGAAAGAGGGTCGAGAAGGGAGTGTTTCATATTCTCTCGCGTGCACGCATGAGAGTGGAGAATGAGAGATTGCGCGTCGTCAGGTAGTAAATGCCGATGATAATCGGTACGCAATAATTGACGAAATGCGTCAGCGTGGCATAGGCCACAGCATCGGCTTCGGTGAAGTTCACGAATTTCATCAATGCAATTCGTGCAGTGACATGGAAGACGCCGAAGGCACCGGGTGTGGGAGCCACGGCGTAGCCGAGCGCGGTCACTGCCCAGATTTCCGTGGCGGCGAACAGCGTCGCTTCCGGATTTGCGCCGCTCGGAAAGGCCTTGAACATAATCCACAAAGGAATCATGTACAGAAAATAGAGCAGAACGGTATGCATGAGGACGAGCAGCACCTGGCGAGTGCTGCGTATGGCGCCAAAGCCGAGCTGGAGTGAACGGAACACATCGAGTACGCTGCTGCGCAATTGTGCGAGCTTCACTATCCCGAAACGCAGCGCGATCCATTCAAGCGGTTTGCTCATGGTTTCCGCGAGCCAGAGTCCTGCTTTGCTCGGTGCAATCAGGATGAAGACAATCCCGAGCAGAATTGCCATATAGATGATGGGGCGGATGACATCGGCCTTGACACCGACTTCTTCGAAACCGTCGAATAAACCTGCATCAACCAGCAGAATCGCCGCGATCAGCAGCAGCAGGGCCACCGTGTCGATAAAGCGTTCCACGATAATACTGCCGAGCAGTGAACTGAAGGTTGTTTCCTTCTCTTCCTGTGCGGTAAACCACGGGCGCACGAATTCACCGCTGCGTGGTATCAGATTGTTCATGAAATACCCGATCATGACACCGCCGAAGAGGTTGCGCGTCTGTACATGCGGGTGGATGCGCTCGAGTATCACACGCCAGCGCAGAGCACGTACATAATGCGATGCGACGATCGGGATGATGATAAGCAGTGCATACCAGTAATTCGCCGTACGGAAACTTCGGCCGAGTTCGGTGAAGTCGACTTTCCAGACGGAGAAGTAAATGGAGAAGATAACGATCAGCGCAGTGATCGTGACTTTCAGAATGGAGATCGTGCGTTGCCTGTTCATCGCTCCCGTCAATGGAGACACAATATGAGTGACAATATACGAAAAATGCCCGAGTATGGTGCATGTGACCGGTCATGCATTTTCCTGCGCGCAGCATCCCCCTGCTCCCTTCATTCATCACGACTCACTCCTCATTCCTCACTCCTCATTCATGACTTCCTCGATCGCTTGATGATGATGCCGCAGCGGGTGTGTTTGTGCATCCGTTCACTGATACCGTATGCCGTTGTAAATGGTATCGGAAATCGCTAATTTTGTTACAATTGGGAGATTTGAATTACAAAACCGATAACTGGGGAAATGAGGTTTTCCGCATTTCTTAACAACAAACGTCTAAAGGACGGCTTACCATGGCAATCGAAGACAAGATCAAGGAACTCCTTGAGAAACGCATTGAGGCGAGAATGGGGGGTGGAGAGAAGCGTATTGCGTCGCAGCACGCCAAAGGGAAGCTGACGGCGCGTGAGCGGCTCGACCTTCTTCTCGATGAAGGAAGTTTCGAAGAGTTCGACATGTTTGTCAGCCACCGCTGTATCGATTTCGGCCTCGAAAACGAGGCATATCTTTCCGACGGCGTCGTCACGGGCTACGGCACGATTGACGGACGCCTTGTGTACGTATTTTCACAGGATTTCACCGTCTTCGGGGGATCGCTCTCGGAGATGTATGCAGCGAAAATCTGCAAGATCATGGACATGGCGATGAAGGCCGGTGCACCGGTGATCGGTCTCAACGATTCCGGTGGCGCCCGTATCCAGGAGGGTGTGAAAAGTCTCGGTGGCTATGCCGAAATCTTCCAGCGCAATATTCTGGCCTCCGGTGTCATTCCCCAGATCTCTGGTATTTTTGGTCCCTGTGCGGGTGGCGCAGTGTATTCTCCGGCTATCACCGATTTCATCCTGATGACCAAGGACACGAGCTATATGTTCGTCACCGGGCCGAAAGTCGTCAAATCAGTGACGAATGAGGATGTGACCACCGAGGAGCTTGGGGGCGCTTCCATACACAATGCAAAATCCGGTGTGTCGCATTTTGCCTGCGAGGACGACGAGGAGCAGATCATGATCATGCGAAAGCTGCTCAGTTACATGCCGCAGAACAATTTGGAAGACCCTCCGCGGATGGATTGCGAGGACCCCATCGACCGGCTCGAGGACGGACTCAATGATATCATTCCCGAACATCCCAACAAACCATATGATGTAAAGGATGTCATCCATGCAATTGTCGATTATGGCGAGTTTCTTGAAGTGCAGCGCAATTTCGCGCCGAACATGATTGTCGGTTTCGCACGTTTCGACGGTCAATCCGTCGGTCTCGTGGCAAATCAGCCAAGCTATCTGGCCGGCGTACTCGACATCAGTGCCTCGCGCAAGGCCGCGCGCTTTATCCGCTTCTGCGATGCCTTCAATATTCCGATCGTCACGCTCGTCGATGTCCCGGGATTTTTGCCGGGGACGGCCCAGGAGTACGGTGGTATCATTATCCACGGTGCGAAGTTGCTGTATGCCTATGGTGAAGCTACGGTACCGAAGGTGACGGTCATTCTCCGCAAAGCTTACGGCGGCGCATACGATGTGATGGGTTCGAAGCATCTGCGTGGTGACATCAATTATGCCTGGCCCACTGCGGAGATCGCAGTGATGGGGCCACGCGGTGCCATCGAGGTACTCTACAGCAGGGAACTCTCGAAAAAAGACGCTGAGGCGCGCGCGCAATTCATCGGTATGATGGAAGAGGAGTATCGCAATAAATTTGCCACACCGTATGTCGCGGCCAAATATGGGTATATCGATGACGTCATCGAACCCCGCAATTCACGTTTTCGCATCATTCGTGCACTGCGGAGCCTGAGCACCAAGCGTGATTCGCTCCCGATGAAAAAACACGGCAATATCCCGTTGTAAGGAAACATCATGCAGAATACACTGCTTCAAACAACGACTGTCGCCGACAGTCTTGCCCCATCACCTGGCGACACTCTCATGCAGGCCGTTTCGGAGGGGACATGGGAGTATATCGGACTTGAAAGCATTGCGCAGGGCGACGGGTTCATGATCGCCTTTGTCGGCATTCTGATCGTATTTATCTCATTGACAATTATCTCGGTGCTGGTCCGTATTCTCAAGATCGCCGTCAATCGCAAGAAGCATGAAATCGGTGCAACCGAAGAGGGCGAAACGAAACCGGCGACCAACGGGGTTTCCGGTGAAGTCGTTTCGGCGATCGCCGTCGCATTGCAAATGCACCTGTTCGAACTGCACGATGAGGAGAAAACCATCATCACTATCAAGCGCATTTCCCGTCCGTATTCTCCCTGGAGTTCGAAGCTCTACAGTATGCGGCCTTTTCCCGGCAACCAGATTACCAAACCCTGACAGAGGTCACAGGAACATGGATTCCAAAAGAACATTCAAGATGAAAATTCACGGGAATGATTACTCCGTGGATATAAAGGACATCGGGGACGGTATCGCCTCGATTGAAGTGAATGGAACGATGTATGAAGTGCAATTCGAAGCTGAACGCAAGGTTTCGAAGACACCGACATTGACACGAACACCGGTATATACGTCATCCACGGAGCGTTCGAAATCTACGGCGGCACCCGAAGAAAACAAGGGGAAGGTCGTCAAGGCGCCGCTTCCCGGAACGATACTGGAAATCAAACGACGCGAGGGCGACACGATCAAGGCCGGTGACGTCGTTCTCATCATGGAAGCGATGAAAATGGAAAACAACATTGTTTCCCCGACGGACGGCAGCATTACGAAGATGAATGTGCAACAGGGGGAGAACGTCCTCGAAGCCGCTCCACTGTTTGAGATTGGAGGGTAGGGAACATGGAAGGATTTTTCCACTTCCTCTCGTACAGTGGCTTTGCGAATATGACGGTGGGACATTTGGTCATGATCGCCGCCGGGCTCTTTTTCATTTTCATCGCCATCACGAAGGATTACGAACCGCTGTTGCTTGTGCCTATCGGTTTCGGAATTCTGATCGGAAACATCCCCTTCACGGAGGATGTCGGTATGCAGATCGGAATTTATGAAGACGGCAGCGTGATGAACTACCTGTATTATGGGGTTGTCAAGGGTATTTACCCACCGTTGATTTTTCTCGGGATAGGCGCCATGACGGATTTTTCCGCCATGCTCTCAAATCCGAAACTCATGCTGCTCGGCGCAGCCTCGCAGGTGGGCATATTCCTGACCCTGCTCGGCGCCCTCGCGCTCGGCTTCAGTCCGGACGAGGCCGGTGCCATCGGAATCATCGGCGGTGCCGACGGTCCGACGGCCATCTTCATCGCCTCCAAACTCGCGCCGCATCTGCTCGGCGCCATCGCGATCGCGGCCTACTCGTATATGGGACTTGTCCCCATCATCCAGCCGCCCATCATGCGTCTGCTGACGAACAAAAAGGAACGTCTCATCAGGATGAAACCACCGCGTGCGGTATCGACGAACGAGAAAATCATGTTCCCGATCATCGGCTTTCTTGCCACCGGTTTTATTTCTCCAGGATCGCTGCCCCTGCTGGGAATGCTGTTCTTCGGTAACCTTCTCAAGGAGAGTGGCGTGACGAAACGGCTGATGGAAACCGCGAGGAACCCGTTGATTGATACAGTCACGATTCTGCTCGGTGTTACGGTCGGCGCATCGACACAGGCGACAACATTTCTTACGTCGCAGTCCGTACTCATATTTGTCCTGGGTGCCGGATCCTTTGCGGTTGCAACCGCCTGCGGCCTGCTCTTTGCCAAGTTCATGAATCTCTTCCTGAAGGAAGGCAACAAGATCAATCCGCTGATCGGTGCTGCGGGTGTTTCGGCGGTACCTGACTCCGCTCGCGTCGTGCATGCGATCGGACGGACGTATGACCAGGACAATTTCCTGCTCATGCATGCCATGGCTCCGAATGTTTCCGGTGTGATCGGGTCTGCCGTCGCAGCCGGGATTCTCATATCCTTCCTGCTCTGATATCGCCGGGCCGTGCAATGCGTGCGGCAGGCAAACGAGCCGGGGTGCTTCATCCTGTCGTGACTGAACGCGATGGCGGTGAAGCACCCCATTTGCTTTTCTTTTCCTCAATTCCTATTCTATGAACGCATATCCCATTTCATTTCTCCAGAGGAGACCCGGTCATGAAACTCAAGGACATCATCAAGGTGAAGGGGAGCACCGTCTTCAGCATCGATCCGGAAAAATCGGTCAAGGATGCTGTTGATATGCTTATCACATACAATATCGGCTCATTGCTTGTCATGGAGAATGCGCACCCGATCGGTATATTCACCGAGCGGGATATTCTCCGCGTCGTCGTTTCCTCCGCCGACCGTCTCTCGGAAATACCTGTACGCGAAGTCATGTCGCGCAATCTTATCATTTCTCAACTTGAGGACGAGGTCAGCGTCGCCATGCATGTCATGACGACCAAGCGTATCCGCCATCTCCCCGTGCTCGCGGAAGACAGGATTGCCGGCATGGTCTCCATCGGCGATCTCGTAAAATCGCAACATGACGAAAAAGATATAACCATCCGGTATTTAAAAGACTATATCACAGGGAACGATATGCGTTGAGAGGCCAGGATGTCTCTTTCAACGCCTGGCCAGCCAGAGGAGAGGGTCGAGCTTTATCTTGTCATGCCAGAGTTCGAAATGAAGCCGTGGTCCGGAAATCCCCTCTCCTGAGCGCGCAATCACCTGTCCCGCCTTGACTTTCTTGTCCATGCGGACAAGTACTTCGGAAAGATGTGCATAGACGGTCAGAAACTTGTCGTTGTGATTGATGATGACGAGATTACCGAAACCTGCGATGAAGCGAATCATGGTGACGGTACCGTCGGCTACAGAACGCACTTGCGAGCCATTGGGTGTCGAGATCTCTATGCCATTGTTGATAGTCACCGTTCCCACCCGCGGATTGACATGTTCCCCGAATGTCTCGACAACAGCGCCCTGGGCGACAGGCCAGGGCAGCCGGCCACGAAGTTTGCCGAATGTTGTATTCGCGATCGGGACATTAGGCAGCGGAGCCGCCGCTTTCCCCGTCTTTTCGGCTTTCTTGCGCCGCGCTTCCTCCAACCGCTTTCTCTCACGCTCGATAAGATCTGCGATAATGCGTTCCACCTTGCGCGCGGCAGCCTGTTTGCGACGCAGTTGTGATTCATAGGACTCCCTGTCCTGCCGCACCTTGTTGAGAAGACCCCGCTGTTCGGTAACCCTGCGGCGCAGCAGTCCCTCCTCGGCACGTTTTTCCTGAATGGCCAGTTGCTGTTCCTTGAGCTTTTCCTCAAGAACAAATTTCTGGAGTTCTATTTCCTCTTTTCTTTTTCTGATCCGTATTGCATCGCCACGCTGCTTCTCGGAGTATGCTTTCAGGTATTTCGAGCGGATGAACATTTCGTTGATGTTCCTTGCGGAGAGCAGCAATTCGGTGTCATGTGTTCGCCCCCGTTTATACATGCTCACCACAATACGCGCAAATTCACGCTTGAGCTTCCGCAGTTCCTTTTCCGCCGTGGCGAGATTGAGCCGCGCGATGGCGATTTCTTTCTGGTTCTGGGCGATGTCCTCCGTCAATCTCGAGAGTAATGTGCGGAGAAGGGACGTCTGCCGATCATAGTCATCGAGTTGTTGCAACGTGCCGCGTTCACGCTTCTCGCTTTCCTTGATGCGTGTCTCGTAACGCCGGATTTCGGAACGCAGCTCATTGAGTTCCTTCTGCCTTCCCTTGACATTCGACGTGGTTTTCTTCTGCGCGTATAATGGCGTGTGAACGTCGGCGGACAGGAGCAGAACGCCCAACATGAAAGACACGCCTATATACTGCCGAAACTCCATACCAATCCGCAATTCGTCCATATAGCAAAAATGTACGGATTAGACAACGGAAAACCAATATGAAAACACGAGTTACGGGAATTATCTCATTGTAAGCTTGAGGTGCCGGGCTAGCCGGCTCCCACCGCTACAAGGTGATACGCCTTGCGGAGCGTGGATAGGAGAAGTTGAATCTGACTGGAAAGTCGTTGACCATCATGCGATCATAGACAACGGAGAGATTCTCACTGTCAAAAGGACGGCTGATATTGATGATGTGGGGAAGTGCGATGCCTGCATGTCGGCGATAATCCCTGAAGTGGATTTCCTCGAGGATTTCGCCTCGTTCGTTCCGGCGGGTATAATAGCGGACAGCCATGGTTCCGAGATCCACTGTGTATTCATGGGATTGTCCCTCAGAAGTCCAGGCCAGCACATAGTCATTGTCCTTGAGTATCCCGATAGGTGGGATATCCCGTGGCGCGGCTTCGAAGCCCAGCGTCCCGGTGACGACGTCAAGAATGGTGGAAAATGCAATCGGGAAGCGGAGGATACGACGCAGATTATCCACGGTGGAATTCCCTTCCGTGACCGTGTTGTTCATCCCGTTATAGAACTGAAACGATTCTCCGGTCAGCATGCCACGCGCGACAGTAACACCGAAGGCCGCAGTGATTTCCAGTTGCAGACTGTCGGGTTTCAGCGCGTTCACCTGGATGGAACCGCCGCCGGAGAATTCAGGTGATTCGACGGAGATTTTGCCCGTGCCGCGGAGTGCGCGTACTTCGGTGTTACGCTCTTCGACGAGACGCATGACTTCGCGCGGATCGATCGGTTTCGATGTATCGATCGCCGTCGAGGCCGCACAACCTGCAAGTGTGAGAAGCAGAAGTGAGAGAATGAGTATGTGGGAGTGAGAGATGGGAAGAGACATGCGGTATTTCTATGCTTGTATTATGATCGGGAATCAATGTGATATGGTCAGTCACCGGTGTCGGGCAGAAGCCGCAGCTTTTCACGCAGAGCTTCGTTTTCAGGTTCCTGTCGCAGTGCTTCCTCCCAGTGGGAGCGGGCTTCGGCGACGCGATTGAGTGCGCGGTACACTTCTCCGAGATGTTCGTGCAGGGTCGCAGAGGATTGCTCGCTCGCATCACGGAGTTGCAATGCCCTGCGTAGCCAGTGCAGGGCGTCTTCATACCGTTGCAGGCGGAAGTACACCCAGCCGAACGTGTCGCACCAGACACTGTTGGCAGGTGAGTGGTCAACGGTTACGCGGCTCATTTCCAGAGCGCGTTCGAGTTGTATTTCGCGTTCGGCAAGCGTGAAGGCGAAATTGTTGAGCAGTTGATAGTAGCGTTCATCCTTTGCAACACCCTGTTCGTCGTATTGTCGCAATGTCTCCTCGAACAGTGCATCGGAACTGTCGAAGCGCTGCAATCCGGCATAGGTGACCCCCAGCGTAAACAGGATTTCGATATCCGCCGGATGCTGCCTGCGCACTTCCTCCAGCGCTTCCGCCGCGCGGTCATTTCGCCCAAGTATGCTCCATGTGTATGCCAGCAGATTCCAGGTGTCCTTCGCGGCGGCATCGTGATCAATCAATCTTTGCAGGGTCCGGAGGGCTTCGTTGGGACGACGCTGTCCGAGATATGCGCGTGCCAGTATCATGCCTGCCTCGGTGTTCGCCGGACTCAGGAGCAGCACAGCCTCGAAAGAAGGCAACGCCTCGTCAACAGCGCCTGCGTTGAACAGTGTCGCAGCAAGAAACCAGAGCGGACGCCAGTCTTCGGGGAAATCTCTGACCAGACGCTCGAATACCTGCGTGGCACTGCTTATTTCCTCCGGATGACGAAGTACACGCTGGAAATAAATTTTCCCTATCTGAACACGATCCTCGTGACCAACGGCCGAGTCGGCCGCAAGTGGCAGCATCAATGCCGACGCCTCCACCCACCTGCCGCGATTCATTTCGATTTCTGCAAGCATCAGTGCATAGGATGGGTTGTCAGGAAATTGCACCCGGAGTGTGTCATAGATGGATGCCGCTTCGTCAAGGAGGCGTTGCTGCGTGTACAGGCCTCCCATGGCCAGAAGCAATTGCTCGCTGTCGCCTTCGATACGGCGCAGTTCCTCAAGGATATATAATGCAGAATCCGCCTGTTTGCGTGCGGAATAGAGTTCCCCCAGCTGACGCAACGTCGCAGCATCATCCGGACGCGCCTCGCGGGCACGAAGCAGGTGATGTGCCGTCGTGATTTCATCCCCTACGGCATGCGCAACGCGCGCAATCGCAAGATGCACGGCCGGATGCTCGTCCAGTTCCAGAGTGCGTTTGTACACGACCAGTGCCTGCGAGTATCTCTCCTCGAATTCGTGTGTGCTTCCGAGAACAAAGGTCTGCAGGGCAAGATCCGCCTTGCGTTCCTTCGCCTCATTGCGTTCCTTCACTTCAGATGAGCTGCCCGGAGAATCACTCTCCGGAACCGGAATCTGTGCAGTGACGGGCATCTGCGCGCCTGCGAGGAATACCGCAATCAATAAACCGGGGATATATGCGAAGGGCCGCGTGTTCTTTCTCACAACAGGAAATATAGCTGTTCGCTCACGGGTGAACAAGGCAACAAAAAGGAACCGGGGTGTGTCGGACGCAGATCGGGAGCATGCCCCGGAAGCTGCCTTCTCAGTCTGAAAGCAGAGAATGCCATCATTCTATTTCGGCCTGTCGTCCCAGCGACCGACATGGAAGGAGCCGTCCGGCAGGGAGCTGCCATCTGCGATCGGGTCCCAGACCGATACATTGGGGGTTTGTGTACCGCTGATCGGGCGGGTGAAATGCGGTCCCGATTGATTGTAATACAGCGGGAGCCGGGCGCGCAGTGCGTTTGTGATCTGACGCAGCCCGAGCACAACGACTGCGTACATCAGACGTTTCATGTTTCCTCCTGGAATAACAATTGAGAAATATGTTATTCCCCGCAGCTCCGGATCCCGGATCCCGGATCCCGATCTTCCGCGGATCTCCGTATCTCCGTAGTACCACTTGACTGGTACTCTGGAATTGACTACATTTGATATTCTTGAAGAGCGAAGTAAACGACTTTTCATAAGGAATAGAAATGTACGCGATCGTCAACATCAGCGGGAAGCAGTTCAAGGTCAGCCCCGCACAACAACTTTTCGTGCCGCTTCTGGAATCGGAAGTCGGCAGCAAGATCGAATTTTCCGACGTCCGGCTCTTGTCCGACGAAGGAGGCATCTCGGTCGGTACACCTGTGGTGGACTCCGCGAAGGTGACCGCCACGGTGCTTGAGCACATGAAGGATGAAAAGATTCTCGTGCTGAAGAAAAAGCGCCGCAAGGGCTATCGGAAACTGAACGGACACCGTCAACAATTGACGTGTATTGAAATCGAAAGCATTGAAAAATAAATTCTGATTGGAGTGACGCATGGCTCATAAAAAAGGACTCGGAAGTTCCCGTAACGGCCGCGACAGCAACCCGCAGTACCTCGGCGTCAAAGCCTTCGGCGGTGAGCTCGTCAGCGCGGGCTCGATTATCGTTCGTCAGCGTGGCACAAAATTTCATCCCGGCAACAACGTCGGCCGTGGCAATGACGATACGTTGTTCGCTCTGATTGACGGCACCGTCACGTTCGAACGTGTCGGCAGGGATCGCAAACAGGTCAGCGTATATACGCAGGAGTAATTGGCGTATCTACGCACACGATGCAAGTTTCAGGAAGGGATGTCGTTTCGGCATCCCTTTTTTCGTATATTTTTGTCCGGGCTTGCCTGTGTCTCCTGCCCGCTGCACGGAGTCGCAATCCGGTCCCGTGCTTCGCACACGAAGGCATCCCCATACATGTGAAGGCATCCCCATACATGTGTTGAATCAGAATAACAATACGTTACACCACAGTTCAGGAGAAATCCCGTAATGATGACACGACAACTCACAACGCTGTTGCTGTTGGCACTGCCGGTTCTGCTTGTGTTACCAGGCTGCAGTGACGATGACAATCCGACGGACCCCAACCAGGGCGCACAGCAGATCAATGTCCGTCTCGCCTCGGGCGACACGTTCACCTATGATCGCTGGGATCTCGACCAGGATCAGCAGAAGATGGAAAGCACGAAACGCAAGTATGAGGTCAAATTCCTCCGCGGAAGCAGTATGATCTCGCAGTACAATGACTGGTTCTATCGTATCGGAAAAGACTTTTCAACCAATGAACGGGACACCCTGTACATCCGTACCGAAACCCGGACACGCCCCGACGGCTCCGCCTATACAAAGGATATCATGGCCTACGGGTTCATGTATCAGGCATTGCAGGAATTCATCGCACTCGTCATGCCTCTCGGGCAGGTCGGTGTGCCGACGATCCCCGGCGCGAACTGGGACGTCATCGCGAGTTTCTACGATAATGACGGCACTATCCTCCCCGTAGGTCACGAATGGCCGATCGGTCCGGAAAACGGTATTTTGATGAATTTCACGATTGATGGCACCCAACTGCCGGTCACCGCAATATTCACCGGCAAGTATGAGGCCCGCGAGGAGAAAATCACTGCAAATAATCAGGAAATAACGACCTGGAAATCAAGTATCACTGCCCAATTCAACCTGCTCGGCAGCGTGGAATTGAAATTGAAAGTGAATATGTGGTTCTCCGACAACCCCAGTACCATCGTCAAAGTCGTACAGGAAAGCGTGGAGACCACCATCCCCATCCTGAACCTGCCGTTTACGGTCGATGGCGATCAGCAGGAGCTCATCTCCTGGATATGACAGCACGTGTTCCGGAACATATCCACGTGTTTACGAACGCTGTGTTCCACATGTCATTTTTGGAGTTGTACGTTACACTTTCGATTCACGACAAGGGGCATCTTATGGGATGCCCCTTGCCTTTTCTGGTCTATAAGGTCACATCTGCACCCTCGCGAGGTATAGCATGAAGCATCACCTGCTTATCATCCTGGTTCCCATCCTCTTTCTTCTCTTTCCACCCGGCTCGCTGTACGGGGGTCCAGGGGATACCCTGGTCGTACAGACCTTCACCTGGGATTCTCCCGTCAATCCCGGCTGGAACCAACCCAAAGAAGGCCGTTTTTTCTTTCCGACCGCTGACCGTCAGTGGGAACGGGTACTCATGTCGTACACCCTGAAATGCGACCCCTCTCAGAACCCGCCTTGCGGAGAGTGGGATTACCTGACCTATGCGCGGCTGTATGAGCATACCGGACAATACGATTCGAATCAGGTGACGCATCCGAACTTTCTTGCGTTCGGTCTTGCACCGGACACGCTTGAGTATATGCATGCTCCCTCCCCGCGCTTTCTCCCACGCCTGGAACGACGCATGGTGCATGAGGACACACTTGCGATGCACAGCGTGGCACTCGGGACTGGCACGATGGAAATCGCTATCCAGCCTGTGTCCACGACCATGGATATGCGCAGTTATATTTTGTGGACCAGCGAGGAACTGAGTTCTGCCGGGCTCCGCAACGAACCCCTGACTGGGATGCGGCTTCATGTCGGGGATGTGGACGGCGTTCTGCATCGCGTCACCATCCGTCTCCGGCGGTATACCGGCACGGGCTGGAGCGATGCCATTCCTCTGCGGGATGTGGGCTTTGTCACGGTGTACGATGCAGCTCTTACGCTGACACCGCAGAGCTGGAACAGCATTCAGTTCACAACGCCGTTTACCTACTGGTCCGGAAACATACTGGCGGAATTCACCATCGATCGTATCGACGGCAGCGGCTTTACGCTTCAGGGTGACCCGACAGCCGAAGCTATGATGTTCACCAGCATGGAAGCAGACGAACTTCTCTATGTTCAGCCACGCAGTCATGTGCGTTGCGGTCCGGTCGAGGATCTCAACGATGCCGCAACGCTGACACTGGAAGCATGGATCAATCCCGAGACTTTGCAGAACTGGACGAATATCGTCATGAAAGGAGTTTCGAACGAACAACGTATAGGAATACAGCTCAATCCTCCGGATGGAGGAAGAAGCGATGTGTTCTGTCTCGTCGGCAATGGATCGAATACATACGGGAGGACGCAGAACCGTCCTGTCAATACGAATTCATGGATACATGTCGCAATGGTCTATGATGGCAGCGCTCCGACACAGGAGCAGCGCCTGCGCCTCTACCTCAATGGTGAAGCACAAACACTTGATTTCAACGGGAATATTCCTGAAAGAACGACAAGCAACGATGCTCCATTCACTATTGCCACCGATGGGGGAAGTTTTTTCAATGGCTGGATGGATGAAGTGCGGATCTGGCGGGCGGCGCTTTCCGGGGAGGAGATTCGGGAGCGTCTGCACGCATACATCGATGCGGGCGATCCGCTGTATCCGTCATTGATTTCTGCATGGAGTTTCGATGAAGGGACGGGCAACATGGCCTATGACCGGACCGGCGCCAATGACGGACGTCTGCTTTTCCCGCAACGGCAGAGCTGGCAGGGGAAACGTGTGCGTGGTTTTCAACCGGCCACATTCAGGCCCGCGATCACCTTCGAACAGGGCAGCTTTACCTCGCGCACCGAGGAACGACTGGTGGTCGATACGCTGACACAGCCGCCGCTCATGGTCGTGCTTTATAATGACACAACAAGGGCGAATACCCCTACCGATACGCTGTATGTCTGGCCGCCTTATACGACCTACACCTTCGACGCGAGCGGAAATCCAGTCGATTCTACTCGTGTTCCGGCCGACGGTTCACTGCTGCGCGAGGACCATTTCTATTATCAGACGCCATATGAAATACTCAATCGCTATGAACTTGGCCGTTATATCACACCGTACGGTATCGGTCTCGATCTCGGCGAGGGCTGGACATGGGTCTATGACGTGACGGATTTTCTGCCGTTGCTCAGGGACAGCGTCCATCTCACGGCGGGGAATTTTCAGGAATTACTGGATATGAAATTCATTTTTATAGAGGGGACACCGCCACGCGACGTGAAAAGTATCCG